>JBLHEU010000009.1:0-26388 GCA_047614525.1 Bacteroidia bacterium
GATTTGAGGTTTTGAAACGCTCACAGGTTCTGGGAGAACTATCAAAAACTTACGAAACCATTGCCGTGGCTGGAACTCACGGAAAGACAACCACAAGTTCAATCATCGCGCATTTATTGAAATGTTCTTCAAGAGATTGCAACGCATTTTTGGGTGGAATAAGCTCCAACTACAACACCAATCTACTCACTTCAACAAGTAGTAACTTGATGGTGGTTGAAGCTGATGAGTTTGACCGTTCATTCCTCACTTTATCGCCAGATTTGGCAATAATCACCTCTGTTGATGCTGACCACTTAGACATCTACGGCTCTGCTGATGAAATGTTGAAATCGTTCCATGATTTCACGGAGTGTATTTCGCAAAACGGCACATTGATTTACCGTTTGGGGCTTCCATTCTCAGAATCAAATAGACAGCGTTTTACTTATTCAGTAAGGGAGAAATCAGACTACTACACTTCCAATCTTTTGATTGAATCTGGCAAATACAAATTCAGCATTCATTCTCCTTCAAGAACAATTGAAGATTTGACTTTTGGTATGCCTGGCTTGCACAATTTAGAAAATGCAGTTGCGGCATTTGCGGCCGTTGACCAACTCGGTCTAACCGAATCTGAAATTAGAGAAGGGCTTGCGAGCTACAAAGGCGTGAAGCGCAGATTTGACGTTCACATCAACACAGAAGAACTAGTTTATATCGATGACTACGCACATCATCCAACAGAGATTTCTGCTTGTGTAAATTCTGTTCGTGAGCTATTCCCTGGAAGAAAAGTGAAGGGCATTTTTCAGCCACATTTGTTCAGCAGAACGAAAGATCACATGAATGAATTCGCTACAAGCTTAAGCGAATTGGATGAAGTGACTCTTCTTGACATCTACCCTGCTAGGGAAGAACCAATTACTGGAATAACTTCCTCAGCATTGTTGGACAAAATTACTTCTGAAGTAAAAGAACTGGTCACCAAATCATCAGCATTAGACCAACTCGTTACAGCTGATTTAGACGTTTTACTGACCATGGGAGCTGGCGACATTGACCAGTTAGTTGCTCCAATAAAACAAAAATTAATGTCATGATTAGGAGGGTGTTAAATATATCTCTTTTACTCACGGCTGTGCTAGGTCTGTTCGTTTCGCTGGCGTTTAGCTCAAGCGAATCGGACAAAGTTCCTTGCAGCGACATTACTATTCACGTAGATCATTCTACCAACAACTTCTTTGTTACCGAGGACGATGTAATGGATATGATTCTGAGCAAAGGAGACAGCCTTAAAGGCAGTCCAATTACTTCTATTCCAATTGGAGTTTACGAGCGGCATATCAGTGCAAACCCATCTGTAAAACGTGCCGAAGTTTACACAAAGCACAATGGGATATTTGCCGTGAAAATTTATCAGCGCGAACCCATTTTACGCGTATTCAATTCTGAAGGAGTTAGCTTCTATCTAGACATAGAAGGTTCAATTATGCCAACGAGTAAATCGTACACCGCGCGCGTTCCTGTTGCTTCAGGTTTTATCTCAGACAAGTTGTTTGAGATGGAACGATACAACGTTAAAACAATGAGTGATAGTTTGAAAAATGCTTCGTGCCTTGACGAATTATTTGAACTGGCCACTTTCATCAAAACGCATGACAGATGGAGGTCCTTAATCCAGCAAATCCGAGTTGAGTCAAACGGAGAACTGACGGTAGTTCCAACTGTTGGAGACCATCACATCTTACTAGGCTCAACGGATAAATTAGAATTGAAATTCAAAAAGTTACACCTCTTTTACATGAAGGGGCTAAACAAAACGGGTTGGGACCAATACGCTCACATCAACCTTAAATACAAAGACCAGGTCATCTGTACCAAAAAGAATAGTTAATGGAAAATTCAGACATCGTAGTAGGACTTGACATCGGGACAACCAAGATTGCATGTATTGTTGGTAAACGCGATGAACATGGGAAAATCGAGATTCTCGGCATAGGGAAATCCGAGTCTTTGGGTGTAAGCCGAGGAGTTGTTGCCAACATCGACAAGACCGTTCAATCGATTAAAGCCGCTGTAGAAGAGGCGCAAAACAAGACTGGAATTGACATTAAATACGTGAATGTTGGCATTGCTGGTCAGCACATAAAATCGCTACAACACAGAGGTATTTACACGCGTGATTCGTTGGATACTGAAATCAGCAAGGAAGATGTTCGCAACCTAATTCGCGACATGTACAAATTGCAAATGCTTCCTGGCGAGGAGATTATTCATGTTCTTCCGCAGGAATATATTGTAGATAATGAGCAGGGAATTAAAGACCCTGTTGGAATGAGCGGCATCCGATTGGAAGCCAACTTCCATATCATTACAGGTCAGGTTGCGGCTGCGAAAAATATTCACAGATGTGCTTACAAAGCTGGTCTCTCGGTTACAGAACTAATTCTTGAGCCGCTTGCATCTTCTGCCGCTGTTTTAAATGATGAAGAAATGGAAGCGGGCGTTGCGCTTGTTGATATTGGTGGTGGAACAACAGACATCGCCATTTTTCAAGACAACATTATCCGTCATACAGCTGTAATTCCTTTTGGTGGTAACATCATTTCTGAAGATATCAAGGAAGGTTGCACCATTATCAAGCATCAGGCAGAATTACTAAAAGTGAAGTTCGGTTCAGCCTTAGCTACAGAAGCCAAAGACAACGAAATCGTTTCAATTCCTGGATTGAGAGGCCGTGAGCCTAGAGAAATCAGTTTGAAGAACTTGGCAAGTATTATCCAAGCTCGAATGGAAGAAATCATTGAGCACGTTTATTACGAAATCAAAAACTCTGGTTACGAGAAAAAATTAATCGGAGGAATCGTGGTAACGGGTGGTGGCTCCAATCTCAGACACCTTCCACAATTGATGGAATACGTTACTGGAATGGACGTAAGAGTTGGTTACCCGAACGAGCATTTAGCAGGCGGAAATCCTGAAGATGTGACTAGCCCAATATTCTCTACAGGTGTTGGTCTGGTTATGAAAGGACTTGAGTTTCAAGACGAATTGGCAAGTAAAGGCCTTACGGTTGACGATTGGGCTGAAGGACGTGAAGGCACACCAGTTGCTAAAAAGGAAACGCCAAAGGCAGAGGAAGAACCTATTTCGGAAGCAGAAGAAGTAGCGCGAGAAGTAGCGGAAGAAAAAAGTGAAAGCAGCCCATTTTCAAGTCTCCGAAACTTCGGAAAGAAGATCGAGAAATGGATGAATGAAGGCATTGACTAAGCGGCTAAAAGCCAACAAAACAAGAATAACAACAACCCAAATAACAAACACTAACCATAAATCGGAGGAAACATGGCTAAGGAAATGATGAATTTTAATCTCCCCAAAGAGGGTAGCTCCATCATCAAGGTGATAGGAGTAGGTGGAGGCGGCTCAAATGCTGTCAATCACATGTACAAACAAGGAATCAAAGGCGTTGATTTCATAGTATGTAACACGGATCAGCAAGCGTTGGACACTAGTCCTGTGCCTAAGAAAATTGCATTGGGATCGAGCCTAACGGAAGGTCGTGGTGCTGGTGCGCAAGCTGAAGTAGGCCGTAATGCCGCTATCGAAAACCTTGACGATATCAAGGAGATATTGGAAGGCGACACCAAGATGGTTTTCATCACCGCAGGAATGGGTGGTGGAACTGGAACAGGTGCCGCGCCAGTAATTGCGGAAGCCGCCAGAGAACTCGGTATTCTTACCGTTGGTATCGTTACGGTTCCGTTCACTTTCGAAGGAAAGAAGAGAAAACTTCAAGCTGAGAAAGGTCTTGAAGAACTGAAACGTCATGTAGATACCGTGCTTATTATTTGCAACGATAAGCTGCGTGAGATGTACGGAAACCTGAAACTTGGCGAAGCATTTAGTCAAGCGGATGATGTATTGAGTATTGCCGCAAAAGGCATTGCAGAAATCATCACCATAGAAGGTTATGTAAACGTTGATTTTGAAGATGTTAGAACCGTTATGACCAACTCTGGCGTTGCAATTATGGGTTCTGCAACAACTTCGGGCGAAGACCGTGCTACCAAAGCCGTTGAGCAAGCGTTAGCCTCTCCTCTACTTAACGACAACAACATTTTTGGAGCCAGCAACATCCTCCTTTATATAAGTTCTGGTAAAGATGAAGTTACGATGGATGAGGTGGCAGAAATCACCGATTACATTCAGGAAGAAGCCGGTATGGATGCTGATGTTATTTGGGGTAACGGCACCGACATGGACCTTGAAGATAAACTGACGCTTACCATTATTGCTACAGGCTTTTCTGGTGAGAAGTTGAACAAGGTTTCGGGCAACGATAATGTAGTTCGTCACGTATTGGATACGAGAAGACAAGCTCCGACTAACGAGCCTAAAACTGAGCAGAAACCCTCCATTCCTGCTGGTTTAACTACCCGTCCTGTTTTGATGAATTCTAGCTTAGAAAAAGGCGAAGAGCCAAAGGCTGAGTATTTAGAGCCTACACCGATGGCAACCGAGCCAATCATTAAGCACCAATTGATTGAGGAAGAACCAGCAATAGAAAAACCTACCACTGAATTACCTCAACCAGAGGTTACGCCAACTTATTTAAGCAATGAACCAACAATCAAGTTCAACTTAACGGAACAACCGATTGCTGAGACTCCTGTAGCACCAACAGTAGAAGCTACAGTGCCTCTAATGGCATTCAAAGTAGAGGAAACAGATGTTGAGTTAAACGCAATCCTTGACACAGAAGCACCAGAAACCAATGGCGTGAAAGAAGGAGAAGACCTTCCGTTTTACAATGAAGAAGGCGAACTTGAAGAAAAGACTTTAACTCCAACCGCAAACTTCGTAACTGACCTTTCAGCTTTGCAAGAAGAAACAATCTTTGAGGCAAACGATACGCTTTCTGAAGATTTGCATGCGCCTGTTGCCAAAGACACAGCACAAGAGTTTGTAGCGGAATCTGCACCTGAACCTGCAGACGAAAAGAAGTCTTTAAACTTCGCATTTGGGATGCCTCCGAAGGAAAAAGAAGTTGAAGAAGAAAAGGTTAGCGACAACATCATCACCACGGAAACTACAACTGAAATTGAATTCAGTCTTGAAGAAAAAGTTCCTGAAGTGAAGGAGGAAATTAAAACCTTCAATCTTTATGATGATGAACCTCAATCTTCAACCAAGAAGGAGCCAACTTTGCTTACTGAAGAGCCTAAACTCATTACGCGAAACACGCCAATAAATGATGGCATAGACACGGAAGAGCTTCAGAAAAAGCAACAAGAAAGAATGGATCGATTGAAGAACATGAATCAAAGATTTCGTTCTCCAAACAACTTGGCCGAACTAGAAAACGTACCTGCTTTCAAACGCAGAAACGTAAATCTTGAAGACCAACCACATTCTTCTGAAAGCTCTGTTTCTAACTTTGAAGTAACGGATGAAGGAACAGACGAAAATGGGAATACGAGAGGCGGATTAAGTGATGGAAACGAGTTTCTTCACAAGTCTGTAGACTAAATTTCTAATGAAAAACCGCAATTGGATATACCTGCCAGCGATAGTAATTCTGCTATTGCTGGCTTGGTATTTCCACACCATCATCGCATACATTTTGGTGGCGGGGGTAATCTCGCTAATTGGAGAGCCCATTATTCGGTTCCTAGTTAATCTTAACATAAAAGGGAAGAAAATTCCTAGGGCGTTAGCCGCTACACTTACCATTTTCGGGTTGCTTTCTTTCTTCGGAGGAGTCATCAGCGCATTCATCCCAATGGTGGCAGATGAGGCGCGCAAACTTTCAACTGTCAGCATAGAAGAAACCCTCATCAATATTCAGGGGCCTATTCAATCCGCACAGGACTATCTCAACCAATTTAAGCTTACCGACCAGCCTATTATCATTGAAGCTGAGCTTAAACGCCTACTCACCAACCTATTTGATATTTCTGCCGTTGGCGATAGCGTTCAATACGCAATGGGTTTAACGGGTGATATTTTCATCGCGTTTTTCGCCATCACCTTTATCACATTCTTCTTCTTAAAAGACCAAGGTCTTTTCAAGAACATGGTTATGACCACCGTACCAAGTGGCTATGAAGAGCGCATTGGCAAGGTGCTTTCTAAGAGTAAAGAGCTGCTAACTCGTTACTTCATCGGAGTTATCATAGAAGTGGCAATAGTCATGACCATCGTTTCTGTTGGACTAACCATTGTAGGAATAGAAAACGCCATTCTAATTGGTTTTATCGCAGGTCTGTTTAACGTTATACCTTATGTAGGCCCAATGATTGGTGCTGCTGTTGGGATTACTATCGGCTTAACTACCAACGCAGAAGGTCTAGACATTACGGGGATGCTTTCTCTTACAGGACAAATGGCCATCGTTTACGGTGCCGCTCAATTGCTAGACAATATTGTATTGCAACCATTCATCTATTCGCAAAGCGTAAAAGCGCACCCGCTAGAGATTTTCCTAGTTATTCTAATGGCCGGCAGCGTTGCCGGAATTGCTGGGATGATTTTAGCCGTGCCAACTTACAGTATAGGCCGTGTTTTCGTTGGTGAATTCTTCAACCAATTTAAGGTTGTGAAGGCGCTTACTAGCGAGGTTTAAAAGGAGGTTGTATTTTAGGGGCCTTGCAACCCCCTATTCAACCCCATGAGAATCTTTACCCTTCTAATTGCGCTATTATTTGCGCTACCATCCTTTGCAACCGAGCCAGAACCAGAAGCTTATCTAGTGAGCTATACGCTGGTCAAGTCTCACACCAAAAAAACCATTAACGCACTTTGGAAAAAGAATAAAGTACCCAAGATTGCGCTACCCGTTAAACTTGGAGTAGACATCTACGAAATCATCTACAAAGTGAAATGGATTGATGGCACATGGCGAAATGCCTCTGGCATTTATTACGTTCCAAAAACCCAAAAGGCTGTTCCTTACATGATGTATGGACATGGTACCCAAATTCATAAAGGGAGAAAAATTCATGATGGAGATTCCCAGCAGTTTATTTGCCTAGCCCATGCTACCGATGGTTATGCTACCATGTTTCCAGATTACTACGGCATTGGGAAGGGCGAAGGGAAGCATTTGTACCAGCACGCTTGGTCTGAAGGGCACGCTTTCATTTACATGCTTATGGCAATTGACGAACTGAATAAGCAATTAAGCGTAAAGCATAGCGGGCAGTTATTCCTTACGGGATACTCTCAAGGCGGGCATGCTTCTTTTGCTGCTCATAAATACATTGAAAAGTTAAATGACCCACGGTTTCAGGTAACGGCTTCTTCTCCCATGTCTGGCGCTTACGATATGACGGGCGAACAGGCGAAATACATGTTTGAGGAGTACCCTCGGCCTTTCTACTTACCGTACTTGTTGCTCTCATACCAGACGGCATACAACATTGTTGACACAGAAGACCCGTACGAAGTATTCAAAGCACCTTTCGATACACTTTTCCCAGGTTTTTTTGAAAACAACGACCGCAAAACTTTAGATGAACTCAACAAGCACCTTCCCAAAATTCCAAGTGAGGTTGTTGAACAAAAGTTCTTAGATGAATACAAAGCAGACCCAAATCACCCGTTCAAAGTCCGTCTCAAAGAGAACAATCTAATTGATTGGTCACCAAAAGCCCCTGTTCAGTTATGCTATTGCAAAGGCGATAAAGAGGTGAGCTATAAAAACTCTGAGGCAGCTTATAAGAATATGACCAGCAGAGGGATTGAGCACATCAAGCTTAATAACCTGAGCGACCACTTAGACCACAATACGTGTGCGGCCTTTGCTGTACTTGCCACAAAAGCATACTTCGACAGATTCAAGAAAAGAGGCAAGAATCCAAAAATGAAGGAGATGACTCCATTTAAAAAGTGGGTCAGAAATAAGGTTCAACGGAAAGTGGAAAAGGAATTTAAAGATGCAGGTAAGGACAAGTCTTACCTATAGCCGTTTAAACCTAAATCATTCTCCGCTTGCTTCTACCCAAGCTGCTGCCAGATAACGTCAATCCGAACTCGTTTAGCATCTATTGCACACGTTGCCTCATAAACCGCCAGTGCCTAAACGGTTCGTTGAACAGACCATCAACACAACAGATTAGCAATAGCCCAAACCATTTATTCCGCGTCAATCTGTGTCCAAACCACCAGAGAGTTTCTTCAAACCACCGCCAAGGGCTTCCAAATCACCGCCTTTCCGTTCCTCACCAACAACAACAGCTACCATGACACCACCTATAGCTTCCAAATGGCCGCCAACGGTGTACAAACCGCTCCCTTCTTGCTACAAACACGTCCCCTGTCCATATTTTCGAGACCAATCACTCTTCAAATAATCCAACACATCACCCAGAGACTATGCGTGCTTTTCCGTAGTAACCGCTTTTAACAAGAATCCTTAAACTTGTTATCTCTTAATGGACTTTGCAAAATTCATATTAGCTACTGTGGTAGCTTGGACTATTTTCCTTTTTGGAGGAATAATTTGGCACGAAGTAATTTTTGCGGCTTGGTACAACGAGTGGGTTTTTGGAATAGAACGAATGCAAATGCCCATTCTCTATTTCGTGATAACGCATTCGATGCGCGCCTTGGTTTTCGTTTACGTGTACCACATGCTTTACAAAGGCGGAGTTCCTTTAATTAAGGGGCTTAAGTTTGGCTTTCTAATGGGAATCCTAACAGGGCTTACAGTTACCAGTTACTACGGAGATTTCAATATTACATCGCCAGGTTGGGCACTGCTAGAGTTCGTCTATAATATTGTTCGAGCCTTATTTGTAGGAGTTGCCACAGCCCTAATTATAGGAGAGCGTAACCGCGAACCGATGCCTTAGTAGGCTTGAGGTTTTAGGAGCGCGGGTTTAGCCTACTCCGGTGACGAACGAACCGTTTATTTCTCTCTTTTCTCTACGTGAGTCAAAACATAAGTAACCTGTTTAAAAAACAGTAAAAACCTATAGTATTCTACATTTTCCAACTCTAATCCATTTCGCTGGAAAACCTCTTTCCATTCAACATCCGTTCTATTGGTATGCGGATGGCCATAAAACTCCCAGTTCACCAAACTGTCTGCACACCAAGTAAGGTATTTCTGAAAGGGACTTTCGTAGATATCTTCCATGATAATGATGCGATTTGAAACCCGCTTTGCTTCACTAATGAGTTCCTCAGCATTCGTTGTATGATGTAGAATGGTTATCAACTGGCATGTATCAAACTGTTTGTCATAGAACGGGAAATTCTTCCCGTCATACACCGTCACATTCATCTCGTTGAACAGGCTTTTATCAGCAATATCCAATGGTACCATCTCCAACCCATCCAGACCCAATAATTTGGTCAAGGCTTCATTCCCAGCACCTACTTCTAATACCGATTGGCCAGATGAGAGGAAAGGTAAAAGACGCTTTCTCTTCACTTCTGCTCTTCTTAACGCCCAGTTTTTCTCAAGGGATTTGAATAGGCCTAATTCAAAGAATAACCACAGATAAACAGGCACATATTCAATAGCGATAACCAACAAGCTTTCGTGATAATCAGCATATCCAAAAGCATGGTAGCTTAACGGAACTAACATCAACCAAATCAACCCAAACCGATACTTTACAAATGGAAGAAATGCTGCTAGGACAGCCACATACCAAGGATTAACAGTTGTAGCAAATGCGTAATAGATGAACCAAGCGAATAGCATCATCTTAGGTAAACTAGATAGCTTTCTGTCCTTATTCAGAAATGCAATAAGTAAGATTAATACAAGGACAATTCTGGGCAACCAAATGGCTGTATCAGCAATAATGTTGTAGCCCTTAACCCAAAACCCAACCTCCCTAACCAGATAGTATACAGAGCCGTTAAATTCGAAATATGAGAAATAAAGCGCGAGCGTTTCTCTTGTATTCTGAACAAGTTCTGCAGACCAAAAAGGCGCATACATCAACACCATTATCAACCCAAAAACCAAACTAAAAACAGCAGTTTTCACCCAGCCTATCCGTTTGATAAAAAAGGGTAAAAACATAAGCGGGAACAGCTTGGTTCCAACGCTTAGGCCAAAAGCAACAGCAGAAAGAGCCTGTCTCTTTTCAACCAGCAACCACAAACTTAGAAGCAAGAAGAAAACCATGAATGCTTCAGGATGCAAGTTGCCCGTAAACTCCACAATCACCAATGGATTAAAAGCGTAAAGCATCAGGTTTCTTGCATGAAGATTCCATGCTTTTAAGAGCTTCCAAATGAGAAGCATCGAACCAAGTTCCGCGAGTAAAACCAAGGCTCTCATCGCTAAAACAAATGCAAATGGATTACCCTCAGCCACTCTAGCACTAATACTAAATAAACCTTGTAAGACAGGCGGGTATATGGAGAAATACTCTGGTGAGTTGAGGACTGGAAGCAATCCACGAATAGATTGGGAAATATCTAATTGACTTGGCAGTATCTCATAAGGAGACACGCCCTCATTTAAGACCATTCCATCCCAGAGATATCGCCAAAAATCATCAGATAATTCTGGGAATACGAGAAGGTAGGCTCCACGCAGAATCATACCATAGACAATCAGCCTTTTGGCGTCTATCTTCTGGTCTGCCCATTGAATCAGGAAAACCAGCCATAGCAAACCAAACAACCCAAGAATAGCGGGCGTATTGAATCGCTCTACCAAAAGAGCCATTGCCAAATGACATTGAAATGCGGTAAAAAACAGCAATCGATATACCCAATTAGGCATCATCAGATTCTGATTACGCTATGCTTTACGGAGTAGAAGAAAACACCTCCAAACCCAAGTGTGAGGATTGCATGGTAAGGTACAAAAGGATACAACTCGTTCTGCCAGCCAAACCAAAGCGCACAGGCAAAGTAGAGCGCTAACAAACCTTCAAAAATGGCGACAACCGGAATCTTAGAGCGCATATATTGGTTTTTTTCAACGGTGCTTTTCTTCCCTACAATATTGAATTTGGGCGTTCGCACAAATGGACTTTTTATGCCAACGTAGCCTTCTATTACCGCTATGGTATTAAACAGCGAAAGTCCCATTGACAATCCTAGAAATATAGGAAAGTAAAAAAGGAAATTCATCGTTGTAGTGAAGACGTTCTTACTTCGTTGCCTCAGAGAAACCCAATAAAAACTAGAAAGCAGAATAAAGCCCGAAAAGAATAGAGCCGAATATTTGAGAATATCATTTGCGATATCTCCTGACGAAACGAAGTACAACAACGGCACACTCACAACAGCTGAAAGAAACACAAAAATGAAAATACCTGTATTCAAAAGGTGAAAAACGGCATGAACCTTTACATGAAACGGGAGCTTGGATTTGAAGATGGTCTTCAAGTTTTTCCGTGCTACCTCTGCACCACCTTTATTCCATCTGTATTGCTGAGAACGGATAGCAGAAAGAAATGCAGGGACTTCTGCTGGCGAAGTATAATCCTCTAAATATTTCATTTTCCACCCTTTCAACTGCGCACGGTAGCTCAAATCAAGATCTTCGGTTAATGTGTCTGCACTCCAACCACCAGCGTCAAAAATGCAGGTCTTTCTCCAAACGCCAGCGGTTCCATTAAAATTCATGAAATCGCCATTGGAATTACGCCCTTTTTGCTCGATGGAAAAGTGTGCATCCAGCGCCATAGACAATAATCGCGTTAGTAAATTGTAGTTCTTGTTGAGGTGCTCCCACCGCGTTTGTACCAATCCAATTTCCGCCTTCTCAAAATGTGGGATTGTCTTAATAAGAAAGTCTTTCTCAGGTAGGAAATCAGCGTCAAATATGGCGACAAATTCGCCTTTGGCAGAGTTCAATCCGTACTCAAGCGCTCCAGCTTTAAAGCCAACACGTTCTTCTCTACGTATGTGCTGAATATCAATTCCGAGCGCGGCAATTTCCGCAACAAGCGAAGTGGTCAATTCTACGGTCTCATCTGTGCTATCGTCCAGCACCTGTATCTCCAATAAATCTAACGGGTAGTCCATCTCGGCCACTTTCCGAAGTAACCTTTCCACCACATACAACTCATTATAAATTGGTAGTTGGATGGTTACATACGGAAGCTTTGCTGGCAATTCCGGGTTATGCTGTTTTACGGTTTTCGACTTAACATACAAGAAGGTTAAATGGCTTTGAACGATGCTGTACAGAAGAATGCACAGTAGGGAAAACACATAAACCCCGAACAAAATGTAGCCCAACACCATCGCTCAAAGGTATTTGAACAGGGTTAGAATAATCTTGTAGCTAGCGCCAATTGTTCCTTTGATAGTGCCAGACACTTTTGAGTGGCCAATCCGTACACGATAATCAACGGGAACTTCTACGTTTCTCAAGTTTTGCTTGGCAGCTTTAATCTGCATTTCAACCGTCCAGCCATAGTTTTTATCTACCATGTTAATCTGTACTAAGCTAGAATACCGAATTGCTCTGAAGGGGCCTAAATCAGTGAATGTCTCACCATAAAACAAGCGCAACATTTGTGTAGCCAGCCAATTACCGAACAGCTGTTGAGGGGTAAGACTACCACTTTCTGATTTGCCCAAAGCTCTTGATCCAATCACTAAATCAGCTTCATTATCAAGAATAGGTTTCACCAGGTCAGGTAATTGTTGAGGGTAATCAGAATGGTCTCCATCTAAAAACACAACGATATCTGGTTTCGTCTCTTGCTCTGCGATGTAGTCCATCGCTTTTAAGCATGCATTTCCATATCCTGAGTTAGGCTGAAATACCACAACCGCACCGTGCTCTTGGGCTACTTCCTCTGTCTTATCCGTAGAGTTATTGTTGACTACAACTATGTTCCGAACCCACTCTTTTGGAATTTCATCAACCACCAAACCGATAGATTTCTCCTCGTTATAGGCAGGAATAATTACATCAATAATTGGTTGAAAGGACATTCCGTAAAGAACAGATTATGGAACGGACCATCAGGTCCATTCACCGACAGCAGATTGCTTTTCATTATCCATCAATCCGCGCATTGCATCCTGTATCCGAAGAAACTCCTGTTCTGCTAACGCTTTGCCTTCATGTTCCTTCATCTTGGTAACCGAAATCGAGCTGTCGTTGGCGAAACCAACTTTACGCTGGAAAGCACTTGTTTCCTCAAATCCAATCATTACAGACAAACTTGCATTCGGATCACGTTTCATAGGCCTACTTAAAGCCATGACCATAAAGCTTTTGGATTCATCTTCGGTTGTAAAACGATGGCAATATGCTTCTCGACTTCCTCCTAAATCAGAGAAGACTTCTCTCTGCGCCCAAGCGCCACAATGCTCAGCCAATAGGCTAATGTTATCCAAATTTCGCTTTCGCGAAAGGTGCAATTGCTTCTTTAGAGTAGTTTCGTTTTCAGCGTTCTTATGATCGTAGCGCATAAAGAATATGCGACCTAAACCAAAATACTTTGGGATGATATTCAACAAACGAAGCATAAACATTTCAGGAGAACTGTTGTATCCTGAAAGCATTTCCAACAGCTTTGAATCGTCCCAATTTTTAGTGCCAAAAAACGCTGTTAATTGATTAACCAATACTTCTGGAGAGATTAGAAGCGCCCCCGCGAAATAACTTGCCCTACTATTATTGAGTACATGATCAAAACTTGTAGCACGCGGCCAAGGTGTCATCAACGCGCGCTCGCCATTTATTTCCAAATATTGATAACCCAATTCTTTGGCATATAGGAATGCTTTCTGGTTTTCGGCCATCCTTGCGTTGATAAGGATTTTCTTGGCCTCCTCTATATAAACCGAACGGATATGCGTGAGCTCAGGATAATTGCTCATGTCGTTTTCCTCAACCCGATAACCAAAACTATCGAGTAGAATATTTCTATAAGTCTCAGAAGGAATACTCGTGCCTGCTGGTAACGCAAACTGATTTCTAAACTCTTGCGCCTTTTTCTCGAGGTCTTCGAAATAGTTATCGTTCATCTCTTGGTACGAACGAAGCATTGCGAAATAGAAATTCTCCTGCGTTAAATTATATGTATTGGCAACTTGAGAAATAGTACTAATAAATGCCGTCACTTTTAAAGGCGCGTTGGCAATCATTGCAATCAATTTCCCTTTATCTATGCCAAATAAACCAAGTGGAATCTCCTCCAGCAAACGAGAATTCAAGATTTCCCCAACAGGCGAAAGTTGTTTATCCAATTTAATGGACACCAACTTATCATAAGGCACATCTAATACAGCAGCGAGCGTTGAAATCTTCTCGGCCTTAGGGTATTTCTTTCCTTTCTCTATCTCGTTGATATAGGATACCGAAAGACCAGACTTTTCTGACAGTTCTGATTGCGACAACTTTCTAGAAGTGCGCAATTGCCTGAGTTTCAAGCCAAAAATGAGTTTGATATTATCTTCGCCTAACGACATAGTGGTTGGCAAATATACGAGAGGCGCTGTTGCGAAAATCACTTTTTAAAGAATTTTCTCATTTAGCGAAAATTCGCTGGATCATTGATTTCTATTCTTACATTTGCATCAAATTGAAGGATATGTCAGAGCTTACTAGAACCATGGAAGGCGTTGAAATAAACGGAGAGTTGAAATCAGGATACGATGAAATCCTAACTCCAGAAGCAATCGCTTTTGTTGTAAAACTGCACCGCTCATTCAACGGAAAAAGGAAAGACCTTCTTGATGCCCGTCAGGGAAGACAAGCTGAGATTGACAACGGGAATTTTCCTGACTTTCTGCCAGAAACAGCTCATATCCGCGAAAGCGAATGGACGGTTGCTCCACTTCCTGAAGACCTATTAGATAGAAGAGTTGAGATTACTGGTCCGGTTGACCGTAAAATGGTAATCAATGCCTTGAATTCAGGTGCCAAGATGTTTATGGCCGATTTTGAGGATAGCAACTGCCCTTCTTGGGACAACAACCTTGGCGGACAGATTAATCTTCGTGATGCAAACAAAAGAACCATCACGTTCGAGAATCCAGCTAACGGAAAGAAATATGCTTTGAACGAGAAGGTGGCAACGCTACTTGTTCGTCCGCGCGGATGGCATTTATTGGAAAAAGGATTGATGATAGATGGCGAACCGTGCTCTGGCGGACTGTTCGATTTCGGTCTTTATTTCTATCATAATGTTCATCAATTATTGGAAAATGGAAGCGGTCCATATTTCTACCTTCCTAAAATGGAAAGCCATTTGGAAGCACGTTTGTGGAACGATGCTTTTGTGATGGCGCAAGACGAATTGGGAATTGCACAAGGAACAATCAAGGCCACGGTCCTTATCGAAACAATTCTTGCTTCATTCGAACTACACGAAATTCTTTGGGAGCTAAAAGACCACTCTGCAGGTTTGAACTGCGGGCGTTGGGATTACATCTTCTCATACATCAAGCGTTTTCGTAACCACCCAGAGTTTGTGGTTCCGAACCGCGATCAGGTAACAATGGCATCTCCATTTATGGATGCTTACTCTAGATTGGTGATTCAGACTTGTCACAAGCGTGGAGTTCACGCTATGGGCGGAATGGCTGCTTTCATTCCTATTAAAGGTGACGAAGAGGCGAATACCGCTGCTGTTGGAAAAGTGCGCAATGACAAAATTCGCGAAGCAAAAAACGGACACGATGGAACTTGGGTTGCTCACCCAGGATTGGTTCAGGTGGCTTTGGATGTGTTCAACGAATACATGCCAACTCCGAATCAAATCACGAAGGAGAGAACAGAAACTATTACTGCTGCCGACTTGATTGCTGTTCCTGAAGGGACAATAACCGAAGCTGGAGTTAGAAAGAACATCAACGTTGGTATTCTTTATATGGAAAGTTGGTTGCGCGGAAATGGTGCGGCCGCCATTTACAATTTAATGGAAGATGCGGCTACTGCCGAAATTTCCAGAACCCAAGTTTGGCAATGGATTCAGCGAGGAGCTGAAATGGAAGACGGGCGAAAAGTCTCGTACGAAATGGTAGAAGGATTCATTCCATCGGAACTTGAAAAAATTGAAGCTTACGTTGGAAGTGACGCTTTCAACAACGGAAAATTTGAATTGGCAACTGAGCTTTTCAAGAAGCTTATTGCAACAGAGGAATTCGAAGAATTCCTTACTCTAAATGCTTACAACTACATCTGAAAATAGTGAATAGCGACCAGCGAAAAGTGAATAGCGGTCGTGTTTAAACTGAGACTAAAAACTATTAAACATAGACATGAATAATTTAGAACCGAATTATGTTTCTGCACTAGAAACAGTTAAAAACTTGAAAGCAAAATATGGTAACGCTTGGGGAGAAATAAACGCTGAACACGCGGCACGTATGGTAGTTCAAAACCGTTTCAGAACAGGTCTTGATATTGCTAAATATACTGCGGCTATCATGCGTAAAGATATGGCTGAGTACGATGCTGATTCATCAAAATACACTCAATCTTTAGGTGCTTGGCACGGGTTTGTAGCTCAACAAACTATGATTGCGGTAAAAAAACATCACAAAACAACTTCAAAAACCTACCTATACCTTTCTGGTTGGATGGTTGCAGCATTACGTTCTGAATTTGGACCATTGCCAGATCAGTCTATGCACGAAAAAACATCTGTACCTAAGTTAATAGAAGAACTATATACGTTCTTAAGACAAGCTGATGCTGTAGAATTAAACGATTTGTTTAAACGTTTAGAAGCAGGAGAAGATGTTCAAGCTGAGATTGACAACTTCGAAACTCACGTTGTGCCAGTTATTGCTGATATCGATGCAGGGTTTGGTAACCCAGAAGCAACTTACTTATTAGGTAAGAAAATGATTGAAGCAGGTGCTTGTGCACTTCAAATTGAAAACCAAGTTTCAGATGTTAAGCAATGTGGTCATCAAGATGGTAAAGTAACTGTACCTCACGCTGAATTCCACGCTAAAATCAATGCATTACGTTATGCATTCTTAGAGCTTGGTGTTGAAGAAGGTATTATCGTTGCACGTACAGATTCTGAAGGTGCTGGTTTAACACAGACTATTCCCGTATCTAATGAGCCAGGAGATTTAGCTTCTAAATACATTAGCTTCTTAAAAACAGAAGAAATCGACATCGCTGATGCTAAAGATGACGAAGTATTAATCAAGAAAGGTGGGAAATTACACCGTCCATCTCGTTTAGCTTCAGGTTTATTTGAGTTTGCTCAAGGAACAAACATTGACCGTGTTGTATTAGATTGCATTACTAGCTTACAAGCTGGAGCAGATTTATTATGGATTGAAACACCAACTCCTCACGTAGGTCAAATTGCAGCCATGGTAAACCGTGTGAGAGAAGTTGTACCTAACGCAAAATTAGTTTACAACAACTCTCCATCATTTAACTGGACTATCAACTTCCGTCAACAAGCGTTTGACGCAATGACTGAAGCTGGTGAAGATGTATCTGGATATGTTCGTGCAGACTTAATGGATGTTAAATATGACGGTACTGCATTATCAAATAAAGCAGATGAAATGATCAGAACTTTCCAAGCTGATTCATCTCGTGAAGCAGGTATCTTCCATCACTTAATTACATTACCTACTTACCATACAACAGCATTGCATATGAATGATCTTTCTGAAGGCTACTTTGGAGACCAAGGTATGTTAGCTTATGTTGGAGGTGTTCAACGTCAAGAGTTACGTAAGGGAGTTTCTTGTGTGAAACATCAACGTATGGCTGGTTCTGATTTAGGAGATGATCACAAAGAATTCTTTGCTGGTGATCTTGCACTTAAAGCTGGTGGTACTAAAAACACATCTGATCAGTTTGAAGTAGCTTAGACTGGGCAGTTCAGTTAAGTATCGTTTTTGGTTAATAAAAGCCCCGATTTGCACCTGCAAGTCGGGGCTTTTTGGTTAATAATTTGGGTGATTCCTGAGTATTAGTCGAAGGGCGTTACCCCGATGAAAAATCGGGGTCGGGCTATCTGCTATATCTTTTTCTCGTTCCTCAAAAAAGGATGCCGCTCCTATCCCTACCGCAAAGCTACGAGCAAGCATTGCGGGACACGAAGTTTTATTCCACCACAAAAGAACGCGTGAACTCCTCCGTTCTTAACCAATAAATTCCAGCATGTAGTGCACTCACATCAATGTCAGTACTCGTATTTGTCCGACTACTTATTGAAACAGAAACCGCTCTTACCATTAAATCAACCACTTCAACCGTTTCAATGGTTTTCGAGAACTCAACCGTCAAGAAATCCTTGGCCGGGTTTGGGTAAACCCTGACTTGTACCTGATGTTTTTCCTCATCAATTCCAGTTAGAATCGCATCATCATTCATACACGTATATCGGTACCAAACCTGTCCTTCGAGGCACGTATTGGCTTTCCACAATCCTGTATCATCATTATAGCCATCCACTCCATCTAACCAAGTTTCGAATGCTTTATCATGCGGATTGGTCGTAAGCCATTCGCCCATAAACGTTTCGGTACAAGCAAAAATGGACATCACATGGCTCATCTCAGCGGCCGCGGCTAATGCAGGTAGCCTGTAGCTTTTGAAGTTGTAAATGCTGGTTCCATCACGATATACATCAGAAGTACGGTAGTAATGGACTAGAATTCTATCGGCACAACCAGACAAAGCATTACACTGACCTTCGGTAGGATTACCAATGTAGGTTTCGCTATTGATGTATTCATGTGCATCGCAAAGCGAATCCAAACGACATAATTCTTCCAAATAAAAATCGAACGCATTGGCTGTATCGCATGTCAGACCTTCAGGGTCCAAATAGCTCGTACAGTAGTATCCTCCTGGGGCAGTTGTTCCGCTATTCCAAAACTCAAACTCCATATTGTAAACGTCAATCAATCTGGTTGGATCCCCTAGATGTAGTTGATTGTAAGTGTGGAAATTTCCGAGGGAATCATAGGTTTCACTGACCCCGGCAACTGAATGTATTCCATATATGGTTTGGCCTTATTGATAAAGTTGGACAACGGAAGTGAAGTTGCCGCGCTGGTGATATCAAATAGGTTATTGTGGATGTAATAGAGGTTCTAGAAAATCAAATAGTGAAGCCGTTGTCTTGAGCAAACTCCAGTAGGTCGTCTTCCGCAGCTGTGTTACCAACGATTAATTTAAAGTCGTTGACATACATTCCCTTTACATCACTTGTACATGTGGGTTGCGTAAAAGGGTTTACCACTGAGAAACAGAAGAAATAGTAAATAAGATGTTTCATTGGGGTTATTTCTATTCTTGAAAATAGGCCTTATTCGGTAAGCTCAGAAACTTCATACAAAGCAAAAAGCCGTAACTGAAATTCAGTTACGGCTTTTAAAATAAATTTAATTCAATATCGACTAGTATTCCCAGAGGTCATGCTCAAGAATAAAAATATCCTCTTTGATACTTTCTGCCTCCAACAATTGATCAATGCCGTTTAGCATGTAATCTGCAATCTGACGGTCATAAACGTTCTTTTCCTTGTAGATATAAGAACCAAACATTCTCTTCCAGAAGATGTCTTCCATTGTTCTTCTTTCGGCATCATTCTGACGGTTGAACACCTCAGCGCTTGTAAAGATATTTCGAGCTTCAGGGAAGTAAACCCAGAACATTGGCTCCTTACCACGCACTTCACCCGTTGTTCTGTCAATGTTATCCGCCACCGGCTGTATTCCAATGATTCTAACGTCAAGGATAGATTTCTGCCGATCGAAGAACCAATCTTCTTTCAATCTAAACTCCTTCACATTTGCGGGATCGAACTCTTCCTCAATAACCGTCATTTGAAGATCATATGGAGGCTCTGGGCTCTCGATATATTGCGTATCGATAAAACTTAATTTACGCTCTATTTCAGCCTTTGTAAGAGTCATTGTAAACTCATCATCCAAAGGATCATAAGCCGTTAAACTACCTTCACGTACAGCCTCGATAATAACTTGGGTAAGACTTCTCCTATTCTTGATAGGCTCAGTTGGGAAATACAGGGGGTGATTAATCTTCTCTCTTAAATCGAGTTTTCTCCAGATACGTGTTGCCCACATAACATCTGCCTCTCGCAAATGTGTGTATGGGATTACTTTTCTTGTTGGATAATGCTCTTTTACATAAACCCCATCCAATACATTCTGGGCAGCAGACTCCACAACAGTAAACGTTGAGAATCCTAGAGCAATTGTCAATATGGTAAGCAACTTTTTCATGGCGTTCATGTTTTAGTTTATACTTCCACTCTTACTTCATTTTCAAACTAACTGGCGAAAGATCTTTAGGAGTAACGCCAGAAGCAGGTCGATTATTTTCATCAAGCATAACTGCCTTGATGTTTTCTATATAAACTCTTGACCCCTTCTTAAGTCTTTTAATCTGATCCAAATCTCCTTTTGGAATACTGCTACCAACAACGTTTTTTGTAATAAGGTCAGTTCCTACTTGAAAAACCAAATCGAATTTGGTCACCTTGAAAAACAATTCAAAGTCGAAATTCTCCATTTTAGGAATTACTGTAGGCGCAGCTGCCAATCGGTTAGGAGAGACTAATCCACCTTTTACACCAGCAATAGTTGCAACGGGGGCGGGTACGTCCTTTATACGAAATTCAAATTCCCCCATCTTTCTCTGCTTACCGTCTACCTCTGCAGAAACAATAACCTTGGCAGTACTTCCACCTTTTACCTCAGCAATATAATTCCCTTTCCCTGCCTTAGTATCTGGTTTAAGTGTACCTCCTCCAGTTAGATTTGGTTTAACCAACTCAGGGGCAACACCAGGTACGGACACAGATATTGGATTCTTAACACCTCTATATAATACATTCATCTTGGTTGGAGAGACTACCACACCAGACTTCATTACCATATATTCACCTTCAAACTTGTAAGGCGTATAACCTCCACCACCTGGGTTTTTGAGGCTTATTAAGCCCTCGTATTTCTGTAAGCCTTCCTGAGAAGCTCGTTTGGTATAAATACCGACCCCATCGTTAACATCTATAGAACTCGTATCACCCCTAGCAATGGTCATAGTAGTTGTATCGACCTTTCCAATTTCAATTTTTGGATTCTGAGTGGAACTATAAGCTGCAACAAATATTTCTGCCTTAAAATCATCACCATGGAATACCAAATTAGGAGCGATAACTCTAGCAGTAATTTGATCGAACTTGAAATCACTAGCGTCAACTTCACGGAACAAATACTTTACAACATCAGACTCGGCATTACGAACGTCTGTTTGAATTTTCGTCAAGTTGGTTATGACGGCAGCAAGCGGTATATGATAGAAGTTGGCAAGCGGCCATGGTTCTTTATCCGAATTACTGATTTTCAGCATAACTTCTGTATCAAAATTGGTCTTAAGCGCATCAATAATACTTTGACCTTTCCCGGCATCCAGTTTACTAATCAATTCGTCTCGGAAACCATTCATTTTTTCAACTAACTCACTTGCTGTATGCTTTCCTTCCTTGAGTTTTCCTTCTTCACCCCCAATCATAATATTTGTTGGCGTATCGTAATTATCTTTTGAAGACACATTACTCAAAGAAAAGATAGAATCTACTACATACTGAGCATCCGCTCGTTGCTGATCATTAGAAGCATTGGTGACGTTATCACGCAAAACATTAATTTCTAACGAATCCAGCTTATCAGTACGCATAATTAGGTACTGCTTGAGCTCCTCAATATGGTTAACCATACCCTCTGCAGAACTTTTTACATCCATAGCCTTTCCGTGCCACGGACCTACTTTCTCCTTGTCTTCTGCATAGGCACGATCAAACTTATCGTACTGCGAGCTGTTTTTGTTAGCGAAATTCTTGTTCGTAACGATAAGGCTATCGTTAATCAGAATAAATGAATTGAGAATCTCCTTGGATACATTCAACGCCAAAAGTGCGGTGAGTACCAAGTACATCATGCCAATCATTTTCTGCCTTGGGGTTTCTTTTCCTCCGGACATTTTAAATCAGTTCAGTTGTTAATAGTAAGATTTAAAACTTCGAATTAACCCTGTGGTCGATTCATCGCTGACAGCATGTTGCCGTAAACAGTATTAAGCGAACTGATGTTTTGCGCAAGTTGTGAAACCTCTTCTTTGTACTTCTTAGCGTCATCAACAGATTCATTAAGCGTTCCCATGAGCTCGTTCATTCCGCCATACATGGCATCAGAAGTTTCAAGGAATTGCTTAGTACCCGCCAGTTGCTGAGAATACTGAGAATTTAACTGTGTAATATTATCAGCCATTTTCTTCATTTCAGAACCGAAATCAACGCCTTCTCCATCAATTACCAAAGCTCCAATTGAAGCGGAAGCCTTTTCATAAGCTTCAGTAAGGTTTCCTACAGAACTAGAAGCCTTCCGCACATTACCAACATATTCTTCTGTGGCAACTGAAGCATCTGTGATATCGCTCATCTTAGAGACGTTGTCACCGAGAGAACGCAGATTATCACCCAAGCTTCCTATAAGTTCAGGTCCGATTTTGGCATCTTCCAAAAGATGATCTAGTTCTTGCGATGCGGAAAGTCCAGTTTGTCCCTTACCACCATCACCTTCACCAGGAATACCAGCTAATTCTGGATAAACAAGGCTCCAATCTGGATCTTCATGTGGCTTTTCAAAAGCGGAAAAGAAGAAAATCACTGCCTCTGTGGATAGTCCAACAACAAGCATCGGACCAGCCCCTGGCCAGTGCTGAATCTTAAACATCGCACCAATAATTACAACTGCCGCTCCGAAGCCATATAGCTTCGCCATGAAACTCTTCCACTTTTTCCCCTGCATGATCTCTACTTAATTAGGTTTATTTATTCTTAAAAATTCTACTGTTAAAAATCTGCTTTATCTCTTCCCAAGAAGGTCATCACAGTTCTGAATCCGACATAGCACTTAGCTGTATCTTGATATTCGTACGTACGTGTTCCAGTTTGGAGATAATAGCCTATATCCTTCCATGAACCTCCACGGATAACTTTTCTCTTCAATGATGGAGGGTCTGAATCTTTTGATTCATAAAAATAATCTGGGTTCAAATCATGTGTAAAACTGAAAGCACTTTCATCATATGCGTTCTTTGTCCACTCTGCTACGTTACCAGCCATACAGTACAGTCCATAATCGTTAGGTGCGTATCTGTAAACTTTCACAGAATGGAAACCACCATCAGCAACATAGTTACCTCTAAGCGGTTTATAGTTAGCTAAGAAGCAACCACGGCTATTTCTAATATATGGGCCTCCCCATGGGTAAGGAGACAAGTCCAGACCACCTCTAGACGCATACTCCCACTCAGATTCCGAAGGCAGCCTAAAATCCTGAACAAATGTCTCTCCATTTGCTCCTAACCAACTATTCAATAGTTGAGTTCTCCAAATACAAAAAGCTCTAGCTTGCTTCCAAGTAACTCCAACAACCGGATAGTCATCAAATGCTGGATGCCAGAAATACATATTCGTCATCGGCTCGTTGAAAGCGTAAGTAAAATCGTGTATCCACGACAAAGTATCTGGATAAACATTAATAATATCTCGTTTAATAAATACAGAACGGTCTTTCATCCCCTGTTCTCTATTTTCCTTACGAGCTGCTTCTTTCAGGTCAATCCAGAAATATTCAAAGTTCAACTTACGGGTGTCAATTTCACGCCTTCTGTAAAATCGTTCGTGCTCTGGAAGGTACATCTCTTCAAGAATCTCCATGTACTCCTCATCATCATACTCAATATCCTCATCCCAGTTAATCCGTTCACCGTATTCCCCTTCTTCAAGAATATGATCCTCTCCAATTAATAAGTGAGCGATTGAATCTCTAACCCAATAAACAAACTGTCTGTATTCGTTATTGGTTATTTCAGTTTCATCCATATAGAACGCCTGGACCGAAACAGTTTTAGCTTTTGAAGTTACAGCGTAAGGAACATCCTGATCGCTTGGCCCCATATTGTAACTACCCATTGGAATATAAAGCATGCCATATGGATCATCCATATACCATTCTTCACGCCCTTGAACACCCACCAACTGACCACGGCCATAATTACCACAGCTAGATAAGCTGCTAAGAGCAGCGGCTAATACAGAAAGAAAGAGCAACTTTTTCATTGTATCTCTTTAAAAACAACAAGCATAAAGAATATGCCTGCCATAATGGTTAACATCGATTGAATAAACTGTTTCGTAATTGACATCCCTAAAACTATTCTCCAACTACACACCACAATTGGAACCCAGCCATGCCTCAACGAAACTTATTTTCAAATGTTGCAAAAAATGTTGTTGAATTACAGGAACCTTACGTTTCTGTATCGCTGATTAATCGCTGGAGATGTCAGTTTATGACAATACCCGAGCATAATTTCGTGAGAGCCACTGCTGTAGCCATTAAGCCCATTAGTAGTTACATCATAAGAATATCCAACCCTAAATCCTTTGATATTAACACCAGCCATAATACCAACTGCGTCATCAATTCTATAAGACACTCCTGCCCAAACCATGTTTTTCCAAAGAGCTCTAAGATTAATGTCAAATTGGGTAGAAGCAGCATCTGTTTTCAAGAATACTGAAGGGGCTAACCCCCATGTTGGATTGATATCCCAAGTATAACCTGCCATTGCATAGTAATGACGAGCTACTGTATACTCACTTAAAGTAGAACCTTCTTGAAATTCGATTGTTGGACCAAGCAGGTGATTTGCAGAGACTCCAGCATACAACTTATCTGTATGGTAATAAAGTCCAAAACCAAGGTCTGGCGCTACTCCACTAGATTTAGCATTAACAATATTAGGGTCGTTCTCCTGAATTGGATCAAGTTGTGAGCCGTCTAAGGTGTTGAATAACACACCACCTTCAACACCAATACCTAAAGTCCCCGGACCAAGGTCCCAACGAAAGGAGTAAGACAATTTAACACCTCCTGAATATTGCGCTCCAAGCCTGTCCGATAAGATTGAAAGTCCAACTCCGCCATGTAAAGCCTTAACCGTAGCATCGACATTAACAACCGTTGTAGAAGGTGCACCATCAAAGCCAACCCATTGTTGTCTGTGCAATGCTGTAGCACAAATTCCGTTGCTACTACCAGCATAACCCGCATTGGTATAGAGCCTATTAAACATGTTCATTGTAAACTGTGGATCTTGCTGGGCAAACACCGTTGTCCCAACGAACAGCAGGGCAATAGAAGCAATAGCAGTAAAAGTCTTTTTCATATCTCGTAATTCGATTTCCTTCTTTTTTCCTTATTTCTTGTTCAAATGCTACTTTTCCAAGAAGCGGCTAAGTAAACAAAAATTTCTATCAACATCAAGTTGTTAATTCGATTAATCGACCAAAAACACATACGAATATCTTATCTCCCCATATTTATTTGTCATCCTAATTTCTGAAAAGTCTGCCACCAGCGGTTTGGAACTTCGCCATTACCAGCATATAAGTAGTCATTGTAAGAACAAGGAACCATAAAGTGTCTTTGGTACTTAGCCCCTCGTTTGGAAGGATATGGCACTTCCATCCACCAACGATCGCTTCTGGCGCTTTTGTAAAAAACCACGTCATACTGCCCATCCTCCAGCGTAACTGTATACTTGGTGTATTCATTTTTATCGGCAAACGGATAATCCTTCTTTCTACCATCCACCCCGCTAATAAAGTACCAAACAAGCTGTGCTAGCAATTCGGCAGATTGTAAATCAGTGTTCTCAGTTAGGCAGTTGTATAATCCAAAAGACGAAAGCTTGTCGCTCAAGCCAGCATATCGCGCAATAGCGCATGCTTGTTCTCCGTAAAGACCATTTGGTTCAGCTTTAAAATTTCCTGGGTAATCAGATGTTCTAATACTGCTTACGTCAAACGATAACATATCAGCACTACGGACAACGGGCTCAACCTCCTCTAGGCTATCTTGCACCTCGCCTAACCTATATGCATCGAAATACATCTTTTTCATCAAATCCAACTCCTGTGGTAGGATATGATGAGTTTGGTAGGCGAGATTGCTAAAATTGAAAAGGATATTAGGTTGATGCAGGATGATTTTCTGCAGATACCTTTCAGAGTCTACTTCATCACCGGCTTCGCCCAAATCGAATCTAGAATCAACACAAGCGAGATTAACCACCTGCTCTAACTTTTCATAAGCTAGATAATTGGCGTATGTAAGGTCTTGGCTTCCGCCTAGAATCATCACTATGCCGCCTTGCTTTATTATAGAAGCTACGGAGTTAGAAACTGCAAAATAAGTGTCTTCGACCGTTTCGCCTTGGCTAATGTTTCCTAAATCGAAAACATCAATAGTACTAAAGTGACTTTTTAATTGATAAAGCCGTTGCCGAACTAGGTGCAGTCCGTTGAGCGAACCAAAACTCTGTTCCGCTCTTCGACTCTCACTAACGCCAAATATTACTACCGCACCAGAGGTTATTTC
>JBLHEU010000010.1:0-26371 GCA_047614525.1 Bacteroidia bacterium
TAGTTCAAGACACCGTAATCCCAGTAGCAGGTGCAGATACGGCTACTTGCCCAGGTATTCCAGTTCAAATTGGTTCTGCTTCAACGCCAGGTTGGACGTATGATTGGACTCCAACTGCAGGATTAGATAACCCAAATATTGCGCAACCAACAGCTACAATTATAGGTCAGATTACCTACACGCTTGCCGCGACAGATGCTGAGGGGTGCTCCGGATCTGATGATATTACTATTGACTTATTGGCTAATTCATCGGCAGACGCTGGGCCTGATGTGCAAATATGCCCTGGAGATTCAGCACAATTAAACGCCTCTGGAGGTGTAGATTATAGCTGGAGTCCAAATCAGTTCATTACGGATAATGCAATTGCTAATCCTCAAGCTTTTCCTCCAACAACAACCGATTACATTGTTTTAGTGACAAATGCTGATGGCTGCATTGGTGAGGATACCGTGAACGTTGAGGTATTTCAACCAGCTATAGTCGTTTCTAACGACACCACAATTTGCTTCGGAGATACGATTGTGATTTCCGCTTTAGGTGGTAATACATATGATTGGACTCCCAACACAAACATTAGCAATACATCAATTGGAAGCCCAGAGGTATGGCCAACTGTAACCACCACTTATGTTGTTAGTGCAGTAGATGCCAATGGTTGTGATGTGGTCGATTCTATAGTGGTAACTGTACAACCATTACCACCTTTAGATGCGGGTCTTGATGAAGAAATTTGTGTAGGAGAATCCATACAATTAAATGCCACTGGTGCACAAGATTATAGCTGGGCACCGGCTGGTTCTTTAGATGACGAAAGCATTCAAAACCCACTTGCAACGCCTGCTGTAACTACTGATTATGTTGTGGTTGGTTTAGATGCAGTAGGATGTCAAAGTTCTGATACCGTTATAGTTACCGTGAATGATTTACCAATCATTGATGCAGGAGCAGATGACATCATTTGTAATGGTGTTGCAGTGCAACTAAACGCAACTGGTGGAGATACTTACATATGGACTCCTGCTACAGGACTTTCAGATCCCAATATTGCTAATCCAATGGCGCTGCCAACCCTACCTACAGAATATGTGGTTACAGGAACAGATGCTAATTCTTGTATAAACACGGATACAGTTTTTGTAGGCATATTCTTGGTTGATGCAATTGGAGATACTGCTATATGTATTGGAGATGCCGCTCAATTAGGGGCAATAGGAGGAGCAACTTGGTCTTGGAGTCCTGCAACAGGATTATCAGACCCATCGGCACAATTTCCAACAGCAAACCCAACGGTTACAACTGTTTATACAGTTACTGCTGATGATGGAACCGGCTGTTTAGCTACAGATTCTGTAACTGTTTCGGTAAATCCTTTACCAGATGCCTTTGCAGGTTTTGACCAAGGTGTTTGTGCTGGAAGTACAGCTCAGTTGAATGCTACAGGTGGAGTTACTTATATATGGTCCCCTTCTGCTGGATTGAGCGACCCAAATATCTCTAACCCGGTAGTCACTTTTGGTGCAGATACGGTTACCTACAGTGTAATTGTTTCTGATGCCATAGGATGTACCAATTCTGATACGGTTTCAGTTTGGCAAGAACCTTTGCCAGACGCATTGGCTGGACCAGATACAACTATTTGCTTGGGACAAAGTGTTCAGTTCGTAGCTGGTGGTGGCGAAACTTACGTTTGGGATCCAGCAGCAGGTTTAAATGACCCAAATATTCAAAACCCAATTGCAACACCTTTAGCAACCACAACTTATACGGTTACTGTTGGTCAGACTACAGGAAACATGGTTTTTAACGGAGATTTCTCACAAGGAAATGTTGGCTTTGGTAGTGATTACACGTACGCCACGCAATTAAACCCAGAAGGATTGTACAGTACGGTAACTGATGCAAGTACTGTCCACAATGCATTTCAAGGAACAGGTCATACAGGTAACGTACCGGTTGATAGCTTCATGGTAGTTAATGGAGCAGGAACACCGAACCAAAATGTATGGTGTCAAACAGTTTCTGTTTCTCCAAACACCGAGTATTATTTCGGTACTTGGGTAAGTACTGTCGTTTCAGGCAGTCCAGCAGTTCTTCAATTTTCAATAAACGGACAAGTATTGGCTTCACCATTTACAGCACCATTCAACGTTAATAGTTGGAGTCAATTCTTCGAAACTTGGAATTCTGGAACAGCTACATCAGCAACAATTTGTATCGTAAATCAAAACACAAGTACGGGTGGAAACGATTTTGGATTGGATGATATTACCTTCAGCACTTTCTGTACAAATACAGCGGAAGTTACCGTTACAGTAAATCCATTACCAGTTGCAGATGCTGGTGAAGATCAAACAATTTGTGTTGGAGATGTTGCGCAAATGGATGGTTCTGGTGGTTTAACTTACCAATGGGTTCCTCCTGTTGGAATTACAGACCCAACCAACCCAACTACGGATGCAAACCCAATTAACACAACGGTTTACACCTTAATTGTAGAAGATAATATTGGATGTTCTGATACGGATGAAATGACCATGACGGTTAATCAGTTGCCAGCAGCAAGTGCGGGTCCAGATTTTGAGGTTTGTATAGGCGAAAGCGTCATTCTTCAAGGTTCTGGAGGAATAGATTACGTTTGGACACCAGGAACATTCTTGGATAATCCAACCGCTCAATTACCAGAATCAAGTCCAGAGCAAACTACCACTTATACATTAACTGTTACTGATGGTAACTCATGTGTTGATACAGATGAAGTTACGGTTGTGGTGAATCTTTTACCAATTATCGATGCAGGCGTAGATAGTATGATTTGTGCTAGTGGCTCATTAGTTCTTCAGGCAACTGGAGGAGATACATATATATGGAGTCCGTTGTTTGGCCTAAGCGATCCTCAAATTGCAACACCAACTGCATCGCCTGTTGATCCAATTGTATACACGGTTTTTGGAACTGATGTAAATGGTTGTTCTAATACCGATTCTGTGAGCATTACAATTTTCACTGTTTTTGCAGGTCCGGACAGTATTATTTGTTTGAATGATAGTGTACAGGCATTTGTAAGTGGAGGCTCAACTTTTACTTGGACGCCTGCTGATCAAGTAAGTGACCCAAATATCGGTAATCCATATTTAATTCCAAACGGTAGCACAACATATACTATCAATGTTGTTAGTGAATTTGGTTGTGACGCTTCTGCAGAGGTCGACATTGATATTCTAACTCTTCCAGTTGCTCAATTCTCTGTAGGGTTTGAACCAGGCTGCGAAGGTGTTCATGCCGATTTTGATAATGATTCCGAAAACAGCGAAACGTATTTCTGGAATTTGGGAGATGGAAACTCATCTGAAGATTTTGAACCGAGTCACTTTTATCCTTCCGGAGCAGGTCATGTTGTAACGCTTTACACGTATAATAATGATAGCCTGTGTGTTGATTCTGTGACTGTTGATTACTCTGGGCAATGGTTTGGAATTGACAGTATTGATATTGCTTACAGCACTGCATTCACTCCAAACTTTGATGGAATAAACGATTGTTTTAGACCAGGATTTGATGGTCGATTTAGCGAATGCTATCAGCTAACGGTCTTTAACCGTTGGGGAGCATTAATTTTTGAATCTACTGGAGGCCAGAACCATTGCTGGGATGGCCATACCAAAGGAGGAAAAAGGGTGGATGAGGGAACCTACTACTACATCTCGCGTCTTAAAGATTACGAGAAACACGGGTATGTAACCGTCATCTATTAAATTCACACTCTATGAGAAAGGAGAACTACAGAAAATCATTACTTGTTGTTCTTCTCTCATGCTTGTTTCTAGCTGATGTTGGCGCAGAAAACGAGCCTAGATTTATAGATAATAAAGGGCAACTTCCCGAGCAAGTTGAGTATTCGCTTAGAATTTCAAATGCAGATTTATTCTTCGAAAAGAATAGGCTTGTTTTCAATTTTTATGCTCCGGAGCTTCTAAATCGTCATGAGCATGATGAGGAAGCACATCAGCATAATTCCGAATTTACTAACCACGCGTACCACGTAAACTTCCTCAATGCAAATGAGGATGTGGTTGTAGAATCGGTTGGAACCAGCTACAAGGACTACATCAATTTCATTCAGCCTAACGGCTCTTTTGGTCATGTTAACGTTTTCTCAAAATTGGCCTATCGGAACATTTATCCTGGAATAGATTTAGAGTATTTCGGAAGTGGAGGTCACCTTAAGTATGATGTGAAAATTGCTGGTGGCGCTAATCCAAATACTTTTCAAATGGACTATCAAGGCGTTAATTCAATTCGACTTAAGAATGGAAATCTCATCATTGTAAATGAGTTCAATTCTATTGAAGAGAGCATTCCGTTAGCCTACCAAATCATTAATGGTGTTCAGGAAGCCATTGAATGCCGATATGTACTTAACGGAACGACAGTCTCTTTCGAGTTTCCTAACGGTTATAATCAATCGGAAGAACTGGTAATTGACCCAACATTAATCTTCTCTAGTTACACAGGTTCTACTTCAAATAACTTCGGATTTACCGCAACTTACGATGCAGCAGGTGCACTTTACGGTGGTGGAATTGCATTTGCCGCTACTGGTACTTATCCAACAACAAACGGAGCTTATTCAACAACAAATGCTGGTCTTGTAGATATAGCCGTTTCTAAGTTTAGCCCAGACGGAACAACACTTTTATATTCTACCTACATAGGTGGAAGCAGTACAGATGTGCCGCACAGTATGATTGTAAATAGCCTTGGACAATTGGTGATTCTTGGAACAACAAGCTCTCCAAATTACCCAACATCCGGTAGCGCTTATGATGGTAGTTACAACAACGGAACAGCCGTAAATTATTCAAGTAATGGAACCGACTTCGAAAATGGTTCTGATATAATAGTGACTGTTCTTAGCGCAGATGGCTCTTCGTTAATTGGATCAACCTTCTTAGGTGGTGCAGATAATGATGGCTTGAATGAAGACACCGATTTAACCTATAACTACGGAGATATCTTCAGGGGAGAGGTTATCGTTGATGCAGCTGACAATATTTACATCGCATCAAGCACGCGCTCTGATGATTTCCCTGTAACTGCTGGCACGGTTGGTCAAAGCCTTGAAGGCACGCAAGATGCCTGTGTAGCAAAGTTTAATGCTGATGTTACAAGCTTATTGTGGTCTACCTATTTAGGGGGAGATAATGCTGATGCTGGTTATTCGCTAAAACTCAACACTACAGGAGAGTTGTACGTTACTGGAGGAACAGAAGGCTCTGGGTTTCCTATTGTAGGAGCAACGCTAAACACCACTTTTCAGGGCGGAGATTCTGATGGATATGTAGTGAGGTTAAACCCGACTGCTACAGCAATTGTTAACAGTTCTTACATCGGTACAAACAGCTATGATCAAACGTATTTTGTAGAAGTTGACCATGATGATGATGTCTATTTGTATGGGCAAACAGAAGGAAACTATACCGTAACAGGTGGCGTTTTTTCTGATAACGGTAGTAAACAGTTTATCCAAAAACTCAGCCCAAATTTGGGAACCTCGCTTATGTCAACTGTTTTCGGAAGTGGAAGTGCCGAAGTGAATATCTCGCCAACCGCTTTTTTGGTTGACGTGTGCAAAAGAATCTATGTTTCTGGATGGGGAGGAACAACAAATCAATCTTGGAATGGAGATGTCGGGACAACCAACGGAATGACTACAACGCCAGATGGCTATCAACTGAATACCGATGGCAGCGATTTCTATTTCATGGTACTAGAAGCCGATGCTGCTTCATTATTATACGCTACATATTTCGGTGGTAATGGTATTGCAGAACACGTGGATGGCGGTACAAGCCGATTTAATTCTGACGGGGTAATCCACCAAGCTGTTTGTGCGGGTTGCGGTGGTAGTGACGACTTTCCTACAACACTAGGTGTTGTTTCCGAGATAAACGGTAGTAGCTGTAATCTCGGTGTCATCAAGCTAAATCTAGACATTCCATTAGTTGATGTTGAGCTGAGTGTAGACACCACACAGTCAGGTTGCGTTCCTTACGATGTAACCTTCAGCGCAGACATTCTTGTTGCGCCAGAGTTCGTGTGGTATTTCGGAAACGGAGATAGTTCTTTACTCGCTAATCCTACTTATACATTCGATAGCCCAGGAACTTTTGAAGTGTTGCTGGTTGGTACAAATACCAACTGCCAAGGCAATCAGTTTACAGATACTGCATTTGTAACAATCATTGCCACGGCATCAAGCGATGTGGTTGATGCTGGTTTAGATCAGTCTATTTGTGCGGGAGAATCAGCACAGTTAAATGCATCCGGAGTTCCAGGAGCTACGTTTGATTGGTCGCCAGTCGGCTCTCTCAATAGCTCAAACATCGACAATCCAATTGCAAGTCCAATCGTTACAACAGAATATGTGGTTCAAGCCGTTGGTTCAGATGGATGTACAGCTTTTGACACTGTTTTGGTTGAGGTAGGCTCTTTTGCCCTAACCGTTTCTGCCGATACAGCTATTTGTACTGGTGATACTATTCAGATTTTCGCCTCTGGCGGAGATACTTATTTGTGGAATCCCAACTCAAACATTAGCGATGTAAACGTCTCTAACCCTTTGATATTTCCATCATCTACAACAACTTATTACATTGAGTCTACCACTGCCAGTGGATGTACAAGTTTAGATTCTGTAGCCATAGATGTGCAAGCAATTTCAATTGCTGTAGCGGGGCCAGATCAAACCATCTGTTTGGGTAATACGATTAACCTTCAGGCGAGTGGAGGTGTAGTTTATTCGTGGAGTCCGGCAACAGGGCTGAGTAATCCCAATATTGCCAATCCAGAAGCAAACCCAACCACTACAACCCAATATGTAGTTACTGTCTCAAATAGCCTTGGTTGCGGAACCTTAGACACATTAGTTGTTACCGTAAACCCTTTGCCAACTGCCAATGCTGGTCCAGACGAATCAATTTGTCCGGGTACTTCAGTACAGCTTCAAGCAACTGGAGGAGCTACGTATAGCTGGTCGCCAACTGCAGGGCTCAGTAATCCGAATATTTCAAACCCAACTGCATCACCAATCATTCCTAGAATTTATGTGGTAACCATAGCCGATGCCAATGGTTGTTCCGATTCAGACTCTGTTTTTGTGGATGTTTTTGTGACTGAAGCTTTAGGAGATGCCGCCATATGTTTGAGAGATAGTACACAACTCACTGCGGTTGGGGGAGTGAGTTGGTTATGGGCTCCGCCAGTGGGATTGTCCGATGCAAGTTCGCAATCACCAAATGCCAGTCCAACTACAACAACTACATACACCGTTTTTGCTGAAGATGCCAGCGGTTGTTTGGCAACCGATTCAGTTACGGTGCAAGTATTTGCTTTACCGCAAGCAAGCGCAGGCCCAGGTTTTGAGGTTTGTATAGGAGAAAGCGTTGTCTTGCAAGGCTCTGGCGGTGTCGGTTATTCTTGGGAACCAGCAACCTATTTAGATGATGCAAACGCACAGCTCGCAATTTCAACTGCCGAGGCAACAATTACATACACGCTAACCGTTACCGATATTAATTCTTGTACCGATACTGATTCTACTGAAGTTGTGGTTAACCCGCTTCCTATTATAGATGCAGGTCAAGACAGCACCATCTGTGCTAACTCAAGTTTGGTTCTTCAGGCAACTGGCGCAGACACTTATTTATGGTCACCAATTGTTGGTTTGAGCGACCCTCAAAGTGCAACGCCCGAAGCATTTCCATTAGTTGAAACAGTTTATTCCGTTGTAGGAACAGATGCAAATGGTTGCACGCATTCAGACTCGGTGGTCATCTCAATCTTTAGTGTTTTAGCCTCTTCAGGCGATGGGGTAATTTGCCTAAATGATAGCATTCAGGCAAATGTGGTTGGCGGACAAACGTATAACTGGTCACCAATAGATGGAGTAAGCGATCCAACTATTAACAACCCATTTTTGAGCCCTGAAGTAAATACGAATTACACGATTGATATAACCAGTGCTTTCGGATGTTTAGCACAAACAGAGGTTTATATCGAAGTGCTTTCGTTGCCAGTAGCGGCTTTCGATGCCAGTTTTACACCTAGCTGTGAAGGGGTTTTTGCCAAGTTCAATAACTCATCCCAAAATGCACAAACATACTTTTGGAATTTAGGAGACGGAACTTCCACTGGCGTGATGAGTCCATCACATACTTATGCAATAGGCCCCGGCAATCTTGTAACGCTTGTAGCCTATAATAATGATAGTCTTTGTGTTGATTCTGTTGTTGTCGATTACTCATCAGAATGGTTTGGTAATGATAGTATTGCAATTGATTACGCCAATATTTTCACCCCAAATTTTGATGGTATTAACGACTGCTTTAAACCACAGGTTGATGGTGTTTTTAGCGATTGTTATGAGCTTGTGGTTTATAACCGCTGGGGAGAATTAATCTTTGAGTCCATTGCTGGTCAAGCGCATTGCTGGGATGGTAGAACCAAAGGTGGGTTGATGGTGCCAGAAGGCACATACTATTACATATCGGTGGTTCGTGGCATGGATCATGCTGGGTATGTAACAGTAATCTATCAATGAAATTAACTCACATTCTCTTTCTGTTTATCGTGCCGTTTATAGCACAATCTCAATCTATTGATTCGGTCAAATTGGTGCTCGGGAAAGTTGCTTATGCCAAGCATGAAGCCTTCCAGCAAATCCCCGAAACACATGCTAATCGAGCAGGGATGTACCTAAGGAAAGATACGTTTGAGGCTTTTGCTGCAATGAAGAAAGAGGCCCAAAAAGATGGAGTCAGTCTAACTATCATATCTGCAGCAAGAAGCTTTAATCATCAGAAAAGAATTTGGGAAGCAAAGTGGACAGGTAGCAGGCGAGTAGGAGGAAAGAACCTTGCAGAAGCAATTCCTAACCCGAAGAACAGGGCTTTCGAGATTTTGAAGTACAGCTCAATGCCGGGCACATCTCGCCATCATTGGGGAACCGATATTGATATTAATTCTCTAACCCCTTTTTACTTTGAGTCTGGCAAAGGCCAAAAGGAATATGAATGGCTGCGCGATAATGCTTACGATTTCGGTTTTTGTCAGGTTTACTCAGAAAAAGGAGAAGACAGAAAGAATGGATATGAGGAAGAAAAGTGGCATTGGAGTTACGTTCCTGCGGCACGCTTGCTAACTAAGTTTCATGCAAGTTATATTACAGCAGAGCACCTCCAAGGCTTTGAAGGTTCTAATGCCTTGAGTCTTGAGGAAAAGGCAAAGTACATTCAGGGAATAGCAAAAGAGTGTAAATGAAAAAGGGCCGGCAAAAAGCCGACCCCTCAATAATTTGAGTTTTAAAACGCTTTTATTTCTGCATAAACTTGTCAAGTCCTAAAACAGCTCCTTTAGAAGAGAACTCTAGGATGTATGCACCAGAAGAAAGTTCGTTTGTAGGAATCTGAACTTGCTGCGCTCCTGTAGTACAAATGCTCAACACAGTTTGTCCCATTAAATTTCTAACATTCAAGAAATCAATCTTATCTGCTACAGAACCAAGGTTCACGTTAAGCAAATCAACCGTTGGGTTTGGGTAAGTAGCAATGCCATTATCTCTAAGGAAATCAGAACCGATAGAAGCAGGGTCAGTGGCAATAGCGTTATCAACAGCAGATGTCATTCCTGCAAGGTTTTGATTCCAAACATCATCAGTAATCTCTCTGTCTCCAGGACGAATCACACTAATTGTAGGGAATCCTGCTGGCCAAAAAATGCTGCCGCTAAGTTGCAGTGGAGCTTCATTAACAACCGGGTAAGTTGTGCCAGTAAGCCAGTCTCCAAGCGTGTTACTGCCTGTTCCTTGTAAATCGGCCTGAGTTGTAGTTGCATCCGCTTCATAAAAGATAACTCTAATCTCGTTGGTTCCATTAGGTCCTTTGGCATCGTTAAGATCGCGAAGGGTATGGTCATTGTGAACTCCCCAGCACGTGCCACACCACGTTGTGGATGCATCAAGAACAACCACATAACCTTGGTCTAAAAGACCGTACAGGTGAATTGGGTTACCATCAATATCAACAACATTAAAGTCTGGTGCTGTACCCATTTGAGCGAAGCTTGCACTTGAAATTACTGAAGCACATAAAGCAAGTAATAGTTTTTTCATTTTACATTTTTTTGTGGTGAATAACTCATGCAATTTAAGTACATCAGAGTATTCCCGAAGTTTTTACAAAGGATAACTTCGCAATCGTCCTGTTTTTTACAATTACTAGAGGCAATACTTTCAATTAATGCAAGAAACCATACTTATCCTCGATTTTGGTTCTCAGTACACACAACTAATCGCCCGCAGGGTGAGAGAGCTAAACGTTTACTGCGAGATTTATCCGTACAATAAAATCCCTGAGCTGGGAGCGCATATAAAAGGAGTCATTCTTTCCGGAAGTCCATCTTCGGTTATGGCAGAAGGTGCTCCGGTGCCAGACTTATCTCAGATTAAAGGCAAGCTTCCGTTACTCGGTGTTTGCTACGGTGCTCAGTATTTGGCTCAGACCTTTGGTGGTAGTGTAGAAAAGTCGGATACAAGAGAATACGGGCGGTCAAACCTGTCGTTTTCTGATAACGCCAACCCGTTGATGAAAGGGGTTCCAGAAACATCTCAGGTATGGATGTCTCATGGCGATACGATTAAAAAACTACCTAATGGTGCCAAGCTTATTGGAAGCACAAAAGATGTAGAAGTTGCAGCTTTCAGCTTTGAAGAAGAAGATACCTATTGCATTCAGTTTCACCCAGAGGTAACACACTCATTGGATGGTCTTACGGTTGTAAGAAATTTTGTGGTTGGAATTTGCGGTTGCGACCAGTCTCACACGCCAGATTCGTTTGTAGATAGTACAGTTGCTCAGCTTAAGAGTCAGTTGGGTAACGACAAAGTTGTTCTTGGCCTTTCTGGCGGAGTAGACAGCAGTGTTGCCGCCATGCTTCTTGACAAAGCAATTGGCTCAAATCTGTACTGCATTTTTGTAGATAACGGCCTCCTTCGAAAGAACGAATTTGAAGAGGTTCTTGAAATGTATAAAGGTTTAGGTCTTAACGTAAAAGGTGTTGACTCTAAGGATGCATTCCTTGGAGAATTGGCGGGTGAATCTGACCCTGAGACTAAACGAAAGATTATTGGACGCGTGTTTATTGAAGTGTTTGATACAGAAGCTAAACTGATTGAAGACGTAAAATGGTTGGCTCAAGGCACCATTTATCCTGATATTATTGAATCTGTTTCGGTTAATGGTCCTTCTGCCACAATTAAGTCGCATCATAATGTTGGTGGATTACCAGCAAGAATGAACTTAAAAGTGGTTGAGCCGCTCAACACGCTTTTCAAAGACGAGGTAAGGATTGTAGGTACACATCTAGGCTTGCCTGATCAATTAATAGGTCGTCACCCTTTTCCTGGGCCAGGTTTGGCCATTAGGATTTTAGGAGATATTACTGCCGAGAAAGTAAGGGTGCTTCAAGAGGTTGATTATATATTTATATCGTCTCTTAAGGAGCACAATTTGTACGATGAGGTTTGGCAAGCAGGCGCAATTTTTCTTCCTGTAAATACAGTAGGCGTTATGGGAGACGAAAGAACCTACGAGAATGCGGTTTGTTTGAGAGCCGTTTCATCAAGAGATGGAATGACAGCAGACTGGTGTCATCTTCCGTATGAGTTTTTAGCCAAGGTTTCTAACGAGATAATTAACAAGGTTAGAGGTATCAATAGAGTGGTTTATGATATATCTTCAAAACCGCCTGCCACAATAGAATGGGAATGATGCTTGTTTAACGTATAGAATGCAAAAGTTTTTAGTCATAGTTTTTGTCTTGCTTGGCCTTTTTATTCAAAAGGGGTTCTCGCAGGATTTTGTGGTTACGGTATCCGATAGTTTGGCCATAATTGAAGGAGACGAGTACCTTATTCATAGCGTAGAACCAAGGCAAACGCTGTTCTCAATTGCTAGCGTTTATAAGGTGAAGCTTAGCAGAATTGCATTCGATAATCCGGGTGTTTTAAACGGATTACAGAAGGGGCAACTGTTAAAGATTCTGAAAAGTGCACAGGGAGAAACCAATCCTGTAGAAGTATCTGATGAGAAGTTAGAACTTGATGGTCAGTACATACTATACAAGGTTCCGAGGAGACAGACACTTTATTCAATAGCTAAAGAATACAACACTTCTGTAGCGGCTATTATTGATGCCAACCCAGAGCTGGTTGATGGCCTAAAAGTTCGAACCACAATTCGTATTCCTGTACCAATGATTTTGGGAGAGAAAGAAACGGATAAGGAAAGGATGGTTGGACTGCCAGACATTGTACAGAAAGCGGTTGTTCTAGAACAACTCACAGTATTGAGGATGGGAGAGCCAACACACATTACGTTGATGCTGCCGCTTTATCTTGACTTAAACGATACGATTAACGCAGCTGACAACCCAGAAGTTGAAGAAGAGATTTATGGTAAATCAGAAATAGCGCTTCATTTTTATGAAGGTTTTCTAATGGCTATTGACACACTCAATCAGCTCGGGTACAAGGTTAAAGTAAAGGTGATTGATACGGAGAATCGTCCGTGGAAGATTAGAAAACTAGTTGAACAAGGAGCGCTTAAAAACACCGATTTAATTATTGGCCCGCTCTATTCTAAGGTATTTGATGAGGTTTCTGGCTACGCTTATGATAATTGCATACCAATGGTTTCGCCAACCATTAAAGACCAAGGAATTTTAGCGAATAACGATTACGTGTTTAAGATAATCCCTTCACCAGCATCGTTAGCATACGATTTAGGTAGATATTTATCTCAATCAGACTCTACCGCAAACATGGTGTTGCATTACGGAACGCCAGATGAGCAAAAATTGCTTTTGAGCTTTAGACAAGGTTTAGAATCAATGGGAGAAATTCCATTTGTCTTCCCAGCTTTCGATATATACAAAGCGGGTTCCGATTCTATTCGTAACCGTCTTTCCTTATCTGGAAGAAATAACTTGGTCATTCTCAGCAATAATCAGGTTAAGTTGGCATCCCTGCTAAGAAAGCTGATGGGCTGGTCAGAAGAGGCTTATATAGTAGCATTTGCACCAGGGAATTGGCAACGGTTTAAGAACTTAGAAATTGATCATTTTGATCAGCTTAGGATTCATAGACCAGCAGAGTTTCATGCTGATTACAACCAATTGGAAGTGCAGCAATTTGTGCAGCAATTTAGATTACGCTACCAAGGAGAGCCCAATACATTTGCCTTTAGAGGATATGATGTAGCCATGCATTTTGTGAAAAACATAAATGGCATTAAGAATTCTGGACCTGAGTACATGTTGGCCGTGGAAGAAACAGGACTTCAATCCGCTTTTGGATGGAAACAATTGGAGGATGGAGGGTTTGAAAATGCGCGTTCAAGAATAGTTGATTATACAGGATTACAACTAAAACTGGCTACAGATTGAGCGTTACAAAGGAGGAGATAGGAAGATGGTTTAGGGAGTTGCAATTGCATATTTGCAGCGAGCTTGAAGCGGAAGACGGCAAAGCCAAATTTGTAGAAGATAGCTGGGAAAGACCGGGCGGAGGCGGAGGTCATACACGTGTTATGGAGCATGGAAATGTCTTTGAAAAAGGCGGAGTAAACTTCTCAGCCGTTCATGGCGAACTCACTGAGCATATTGCAAAAGCACTTTCGTTAGAAACAAGAAAGTTTTACGCTACGGGAGTATCCATAGTCATTCATCCGATTAACCCATTTGTACCCATTATTCATATGAATGTGCGGTATTTTGAATTAGCCGATGGCACCTATTGGTTTGGTGGGGGAATAGACCTTACACCGCATTATGTACAAGAAGAAGAAGCCAAGTTCTTTCACACACAGCTGAAGCAAACGTGCGATAAGTCTGATTTAGCGTATTACCCCAAGTTTAAGCAATGGGCTGATGATTACTTCTTTATCAAACACAGAAAAGAAACACGAGGAATTGGCGGAATTTTCTTCGATAGGCTGAAAGCCGATGAAGCCAAGTCTAAAGATGAGCTTTGGAAGCTCGTTCAAAGCGTTGGTGAAACTTTTGCGCCAACCTATCGGCAATTGGTAGCAGCAAATAAGGCCAAGTCCTATGATGATGAAAACCTCAAATGGCGAAACCTGAGAAGAGGACGTTATGTAGAGTTTAATCTCGTTTACGATAAAGGAACCAAGTTTGGACTAGAGACCGATGGCAGAATTGAGTCTATTCTGATGAGCCTACCAGAAAATGCCTCTTGGTTTTACAACCATCAGCCAAAGAATAACTCGGCAGAAAGTAACACACTTAAGCAACTGGTTAAAGGCATTAGTTGGGTATAAACTTGTTGTTTGGTATTGTGCTTACTTGCATCAACTTGCTGCGTATTGCCTTCGTTTTAACCCAATGTCAGTTCGAGTGCCGCGTTTTTACGCGGTGTATCGAGAACAGTCATTCAGGGCAACTACTTCTCGATACAATTTTCTCGTTCCTCAAAAATTACTCGAAGTGACGGAGTGGGGCGGTCTTTCTCCGTTAAATTGGTGAGGGAATAGTGGCTGCGGCCACCACGTAAAATGGCAATACCATGTTTGGGTATAAGCCTGACAGATTCAAAGGCTATTTTGGTTATTTTTGAAATGATTCGGTTTGAACTTAGTTCATGCCTGAATCTGTAAGCAACCCATAACGACCCCCATCGTTCTAATAACAACTGAGTTTCAGTTGTTAGACCGCCATGAAAAAAAATCTCATACTCTGGCTCTTTGCCTGTGTATCGATAAGTTTATTCCCTGCTAAAAAAGCAGCGGCATCTCATGCGCTTGGTGCAGAAATAACCTACGAGTGTTTAGGAGGTAACCAGTACTTGGTTCGTATGGTTTTTTACCGCGATTGCGGAGGTATTGCAGCGCCAACAGCTCCTTCAATCACACTTACATCCTCATGTGGGAATCAGAATTTGGCAATGACGCTCTTGCCACCTGAGCCGCATTTCCCTCCTTTTGATCAGTATTTGGCACAATACGAATTGCCCGTTTATTGCTCACAATCTAACTGTAACGGTGGGTCTAATCCAGGTATTCAGGAATACATATATGAAGCTACGGTTACCCTAGCACCTTGCGCTAATTGGACTTTTAGCTACGATTTATGCTGCCGAAGTGCAGATATCAATACCATTAATACTCCGGGTAGTCAGGATATTTACGTAAACGCATTCTTAAATAATGTTGCTGCTCCTTGTAACAGCTCTCCACAATTTGATGTGCCTGCAAGAGGGTTTCTTTGCCTAAATGAGGATAATACAATACTTGCAACGGCCTACGACCCTGACGGTGACTTACTTGTTTACAGTCTTTACACGCCATGGGACAATCCTGGACAAAGTGTTAATTATAACGGAGGCTATAATCCTAATAACCCGTTAGATAATAATTACTTCAACTTTAATAACGGTGTAATTAATACCATGCCAACCACCAACGGACAGGTTACCGTAATAGGGGTAATGGTAGAGGAGTACCGAAATGGTGTTCTCATCGGTCGGATTGTTAGAGACATGCAGGTGAGAGTGATTAACAACTGTCCTCAAAACCCAGGAAACGATTTTGACATTGACCAAGATGGTGTATTTGATGAAGACACAATAGTTCTTTGTGCCGATAATGCGGTTCAACTCGATGTTTATTTGAACAGCACACTTTCCGGGCTGACCTACAATATTGTAGCAGAAAACCTTGATGACTTTCCAGGTGCTACGTTTAATAACGTTGCTGATGGCACCGCTCCGGGTGGTATTGTTGGTGAGTTTGTTTGGACACCTGATGAAACCGATATTGGAACCAATCAGGTCTTAGTATTTACTGCCTTTGATGATAACTGTCCTGTTGTGGGGTTTGCAAACTTCACCTACGAGTTTATTATAACAGGTCTTGAGCTTGATGTAGATATTGACACTGTGGCAATTTCTTGCACCGATTCTGTGCAGATGAATACAATTGTTTCTAACGGTACCCCACCTTATGCATTTTTGTGGAATGATGGAAGTATTGACCCAAGCAGATGGGTTACTGCCGGAGAATATATTATAACTGTTACGGATTCTGAAGGGTGTACCGGAGATGATACCATAAACGTTTTTTACATAGACGATCCAGTTTCGGTATTTGATGCACTCAATGCTTGTGTAGATTCTATTGTTCAACTTAACGACCAATCGTTCAGCAATTTCCCTGTAGGATTCCCAGCCATTTTTATTGTGGATTGGACATGGGATATGGGTGATGGAACCGTGATTACTGGTGTTCAAAACCCTACACATACCTATACTTCAAGCGGTGATTACACGGTGCAACTCATTGCTAGTAATGACCTTGGTTGTGTAGATACTAGCCAGCAAACTATTTGGGCAAATCCACCGCCTGATGTTGGTTTTGAAACCAATAATGTTTGTTCAGATACCATATTTACGTTTACCGATGTATCTACTATTGATACGGGACAAATTGCAACGTGGGTCTGGGATTTTGGTGATGGTTCGTTGCCTATTCAAACTCAAAACACTACGCATGCATATGCCGTTACGGGATATTATGACGTAACGCTACTAGCGGTTTCGGATAGTGGTTGTTCCGCAGCCGTCACGCAAGAAGTTTACGCCTTTCCAATTCCGATTACGGATTTTGCACCTACAGATGTTTGCGATGGAAATGTTTCCAGCTTCACAGATTTAACTGCAGTTTCTGCTGGAACAATTGAAGGTTGGCAATGGGATTTTGGTGATGGAGGAACATCTACATTACAAAACCCGGTGCATACTTACGGAGACACAGGTTTGTTTAACGTTACACTTATATCCATTACAGATTCGGTTTGTTCCGATACGCTTACGCAAGCGGTAACGGTTCATCCAGCCCCAACAGCAGTGTTTCTAGAGGATACTGTTTGTGCTGAGCTGGAAATGACATTCACCGATCAATCAACCATCCCAACAGGGAATATTATTTCTTGGACATGGTACTTTGGAGATGGTGGCCAATCTACTGATCAGAACACAACTCATACTTATACACTTGGCGGTACTTATACTGTTTCGTTGGTGGTTGTGTCGGATTTGGGTTGCATTGATTCTATTGCACGACCAATAATTGTATACCCCAAACCAACGGCTGATTTTGGTTCGCTTGCAGCATGTCAGAATAACGACAACCAATTTAGCGATGAGTCTTTGGTTGCAACAGGCTCAACAGTAATCGGTTGGGATTGGGATTTTGGTGACGTTTTGGGAACATCAGTAAATCAAAATCCAATTTATGTTTTTGATACAAGTGGTGTTTATACAGTCACGTTAATTGCTGAAACAAACTTTGGTTGTCTAGATACAGTGACGCATACCACAGAAGTGTACGACCTTCCGCTTGCAGATTTCAGTTTTAACGATGTGTGTTTGTACGATGCAGCTGTTTACAGTAACAACTCGATTATTGCCAATGGTTCAATCACTAATTATTATTGGAATTTTGGTGATGGAGGTACTTCCACGGAGGGGCAACCAGTAGGGCAGGAGTATATTTTACCAGGGTTTTATAATGTGGAGTTACAAACTGTTTCTAACAACGGTTGTTCTGATACGCTTACCCAGACGATAGAGATATTCCCAATTCCTACGGCAATGTTCTCATCAGATTCTGTCTGCTATCCGTTTGCAACTTCGTTCACAGACCTTTCATCTGTTGGTGGTGCATACAATGTAACCGATTGGGTTTGGAAGTTTGGAGATGGAATTCTCGAAAGTGGAGTTCAGAACCCCACCCATACTTATGCCACTTGGGGAGATTACCCTGTACAATTAACTGTTACCACAGATGCCGGTTGTAATGCAGATACTACTCTAAGTCCGGTTCGGGTTCACCCAAAGCCTGACGCAGATTTTGCAGAGGGTTTAGCTAATTGCTTGGGAGATACAACAGTATTTATCGATTTGTCATCAATAGAAAATGAATCAGCAGATTTTATAACCGATTGGAATTGGAATTTTGCTGATGGCAACTCAAGTATAAATCAGGATACAGTTGATTCTTATTTGGTTCCAGACCTGTACAACGTGGAATTAGCCGTTGTAACAAATCATGGCTGTCAGGATACGGTTATTCGCCTAGTAGAAATTTATCCTTTACCTGAAGTGAAGTTTACGGTAGACACCAACTTTGGCTGCCAACCATTTAGAGCACAGTTTACGGATCAATCGACCATATCTGCGCCATACGCCTTGTCGTCTTGGGAATGGAATTTTGGTGATGGTCCAGGGACAGTTTCCTCTCCAAACCCTGAGCACACGTACTGGGACGAAGAACTCGGATATTTTGACACAGGCGTTTATTCGGTCTATTTACAAGTTACTTCTGCCAACGGATGTATTTCGGATACCATCTATGTTGACTACATGACGGAATACCCAAAACCAGATGCGCTGTTCTCGGTAGATCCAGAACGGACGGAAATCATATTTCCTAAGTTTAATATCACGGATTTGTCTAGTCCAAATGTGACCGATTGGTATTACACTTGGGGAGATGGAGCTACAAGCAATGCCCAGAATCCAAGCCATGAGTATCAGGATACTGCATTCTACGATATTGTGCAGTATGTAACTACTCAGTTTGGTTGCATGGATACAGCCGATTTTAGAGTTTTTGTAGATCCTGAATTCAAATTCTACATCCCCTCAGGTTTTACGCCAGATGCTGATGGAATTAATGAAGAGTTCTTCGGTTCAGGAATTGGTATTAAGCAATACACAATGAAGATTTACGATCGGTGGGGAGAGCTTATTTTCGAATCCAACGATTACGATTTTCATTGGGATGGTACTTACATGGGCGAACAAGTTCAAAAAGGCACCTACATTTACGGTTTCGATTTAATGGATGTAAAAGGCGAACCGCATATTTATCGCGGCCACGTAACATTATTTAGGTAGATGAGTAAGCAATCTGAGAACAAATTCAACGTGATTTTTCGAATTTTAATAATAACCGTATTTGTTGCGATTTTTTCCTTTGGGTCAAAAGCGCAGTATCAGATTAATGGCGATGCCAATCAGATTTCGTGCAACTGCTACCAGTTAACGGAAGATATCCCTTTTTCTGGAGGCTCTGTTTGGAATGTTAATCAAATTGACCTCAATAACTCCTTCAATTTTAATTTTGAGGTTTGGTTAGATTGTAGTGAATGGGGAGCGGATGGCATTGCCTTTGTCCTTCAGCCTGTAAATATTAACCAAGGTGGAGGTTCAAGTTCCTTGGGATATGGAGGAATTGTACCATCTCTCATTGTTGAAATAGATACTTGGCCTAATAACACAACAATGATGGACCCTCAGGAGGATCACATTGCAATCATGCAAAACGGAGTTGCAGATCATGGTTCGGTTAATAATTTGGCGGGTCCCGTGGTGGCGAGTAGTGTCAGCAATAATATCGAGGATTGTCAGTGGCACACAGTTCAGGTTATTTGGGAACCTACCTTGAATTCTTTAGCAGTTTTCTTTGATGGAGTGTTCCGTACCAGCTATACAGGAGATGTTATCAATACCATTTTTGGTGGAGACCCCAATGTTTATTGGGGTTGGACAGGAGGAACAGGTTCAGCTAGTGCAGATCAACGGTTCTGTAATTCAATTTTGCCTGATTACGCTATTACTTCCAACTCAACTTGTGTTGGTGATCAGATAACTTTTGAAGACGCTTCTCTTACTTCTTCTGGTAATATTGCCAATTTTACATGGGATTTTGGAGATGGTTCTACAGGTGCTGGTGCTCCGGTAAACCACACGTACAACTCGGCAGGAACCTTTGATGTAGGTCTTACTATTTCAACAGAAGGCTGCACAGAAGATACGATTATTGCCATAACCATAGAGCCAAACCCAGTGGTTGACTTAGGGGCAGATCTTGATTTGTGCATTGGAGGTAATATTCAGCTTAATACACCTAACACTTTAGGAAGTGGAACTTATACGTGGTCGCCAATTACGGATTTAAGCAGTCCATCTGCGGCAAGCCCAACTACAAACACAACAACATCCAGCAATTACCAGCTTACTTATATTTCCAACAATGGATGTTTTGGAACCGATATTGTTGCAGTTACCGTCAACCCTCTACCCACGGCAAGTGCTGGCACTGACCAGAATATATGTGGTGGAGAAGATGCAAATTTGCTTGCTTCGGGTGGGGATAGCTATATCTGGACTCCAAATATCACACTCAATGACGGTTCGATTGCCAATCCAATAGCAACACCACCGGCAACCACCGTTTACACCGTTACCGTAGTAGATGCAAATAACTGTACAGATTCGGATGATATAACAGTAAGTGTTGTGCCTTCGCCTAGTTTAGATGCTGGACCAGATGAGAATATCTGTGAAGGAGATGTGGTACAGCTTAACGCAATAGGAACAGGAGATTTTCAATGGACAGGCACAAACTTAAGTAGCACAACGGTTGCAGATCCTACAGCTATACCAACCACAACTATAACCTATTACGTGGAATTGACGGATGCTAATAATTGCACAACGCTTGATAGCGTAATTGTGGATGTTGATCCAATCCCAGTTGCAGATTTTCCTGATCCAGTTGCCGTTTGCGATGGTAATGCAGTTCAATTTAATGATAACTCAACGGGTACAATAACCAACTACGACTGGGATTTCGGTGACGGAACCGTAGGAATAGGAACTAATCCAGCACATATTTATCCTGGCATTGGCACCTATAATGTTACCCTATCAACCACAAGTGCCAATGGTTGTTTTGCTACGACTAACGGAATAGCAGAAGTTATTATTGGGCCAATTCCTGTTTTTTCAATTTCAAATGGACCTGATTTTTGTGAGCAAGAGCCTCTTCAGATTGCAAATAATAGCAACGGTCCAATCGTTACTTACCTCTGGGATTTTGGTGATGGAAATACATCAACTGACGTTGTACCAAGTTTCGACTATTCAGCTTTTGGCGATTATACCGTTAGTCTTACCGTAGGAACAGCCGGCCAATGTTTCAATTCGCTTACAACCGATATTTCAGTTTACCCAATACCCGAACCAAACTTTGCATCTACAAACGCATGTTTAGGAGAAGTGACAGATTTTAATGACCAATCTAGCATTCCGCAAGGTGCTGTGATTGGGTGGGAGTGGAGCTTTGGAGATGCAACTAGTATAGAATACACACAAGACCCTCCACACACGTACAGTGCAAATGGTGCGTACACGGTAATGTTAATATCTCAGAGTGATGAGGGATGTAGGGATACACTAGAGAGAAACGTCTATGTAAATCCAACACCAGTAGTGGCCATTAGCGCTGGTGATGGCTGTATAGGAGACGAAACTTCGTTTGTCAACTCAACAATTCCAAATGACAACACCATTGTGCAATGGAATTGGAACTTTGGTGATGGCGCGGTAATGGACGAGTTTGAACCTGTTCATGTGTACGGTTTTTATAGTCCGTTTAGTCCCGAATTAACAGCAGTTTCGGATAGCGGATGTGTTGGAATTGGAACTGCTGATTTAGAAATATATCCTTATCCAACAGCAGAATTCAGTTTCTCTGATAACGAAGGGTGCGCTCCTGTAGATATTAGTTTTACAGATGAGAGTTCCATTGACCCTAACCACTCTATTGGCTCTTATGAATGGGATTTTGGTGATGGAAGCACTTCGTCATCAGCATCTCCAAATTATACTTACGTAAACCCTAATATTTACGATTTAGGCCTGATTGTAACCACTGCTGGTGGAGGCTGTGCCGATACAATAATTATGGAAGGGGTTATGTCTATATATGTTACCCCTGAAGCAAGCTTCACGCACAGCCCAACTAACGCAACCATGTTGGACCCTAGAATTCGCTTCACTAATACAACCGTTAATGGCATTGATTATTTCTGGGACTTTGGTGACGGAAACATTAGTTCGTTAATCGAACCTAGAAACGGGTATCCGGCCGAAGGGGATTACCTAGTAACCATGACTGCTACCAATGGTGTTTGCATATCTACGTTTACCCAAAACGTTCATATAGATCCTGAAACGTTCATCTACATTCCTAATTCTTTTACACCAAACGAGGATAGATTGAATGACGGATTTACAGCCAAAGGAATTGGAATTGAAGACTTCTCAATGAGCATTTTTGACAGATGGGGTGAAGAACTATACTACACTTCCAGAATTGATCAGCCCTGGAATGGAACGTATAAAGGAAAAGATTGTCCTTTAGAAAATTACGTATACAAGATTGATATTATTGATGTACGAGGAGAGAACAAGTCGTACTGCGGAACCGTGAATCTGATAAGATAGATTTACCTAAAATCTACCACATCATAATCTTCCGTTTCAAACTTGGCTTGGTTAAAAACAAAGTCAGTAGCAGAAAGGCCAGCATCAGCTTTCATCGATTTAACCTCTAGTAAATAGTTGGTTCCATCTTTTCCAAACGTTTTGGAATACGCAACGTGATTATTCGATTTGTTGATGGCCATTCTAATTCTGGAATATGGCTTCTTACCCGGGTCTTCTGGGAAAAGGTCTATAACGTTTAACGTCTTCCCCTCTTGTAGCTCCTCAGACTGAAATTTAGACTTGTACCCATTTTCATATTGATTAAAAAAATTGGCGGGATCCAATTCCGTTTCTTCCTTAAACTCAGAAATACTCTTGATGTGAACCTCCAAATCCTCCTTCATTACATACCAAACAATCTGGCCATCGCTATAGATATCCTGCCCCATAAGTTGTAGGTAGAATTTATTTCCGGTCAACGCTAGTTTTCCGCTGCGTGTATCTTTCAGGTTAGCGTCCTTGTTTTCTAGGGTGTAATCAAACTCAATGCTGATGTCTTTGTAAGCTTCGTAGGTATCGCTTACTTCCTTTAAAACGGTCTTAGATTTTTCGTCTGATTGGGCAAATAAACCCAGTGGAAGTAAAAAAAGTAATAGTAGTGTTTTGGTCATTTCTAATTGTCTCAACCGTTCTTTTGCAAGATTTGTTCCAAACTCATTTCATCTGTAATAAGAACTTGACGAGCCTTGCTTCCTTCATGTGGTCCAATGATTCCTGCGGCCTCTAATTGATCTACAATTCTACCCGCTCGGTTATAGCCAAGTTTAAGTCTGCGTTGTAGAAGAGAGGCAGAGCCCTGCTGATGCTGAACAACAATTCTTGCGGCATCCTCAAAGAGAGCATCTTTATCATTCAAATCAACGGCACCAACTTCTCCAGTGCCACCACCTTCATCAATGTATTCTGGTAGTTCAAATGCCATAGGGTAGGCTTGCTGAGAACCAATGTATTCACAAACCCTTTCCACTTCTGGTGTATCAATAAAAGCACATTGCAAACGCACAAGCTCATTTCCGTTAGACATTAACATATCTCCACGGCCAATTAACTGATCTGCACCACCAGCATCTAGGATGGTTCTGGAGTCAATTTTAGACGTTACACGGAAAGCAATTCTAGCAGGGAAATTAGCCTTAATTGTTCCCGTAATAATATTTACAGAAGGTCTCTGCGTTGCAATAATCAAATGAATACCAATTGCTCTGGCAAGCTGCGCCAAACGTGCAATAGGTGTTTCAATTTCCTTTCCTGCTGTCATTATTAAGTCGGCAAACTCATCAACTACCAAAACGATATAAGGCAAATACTTATGCCCTTCTTTTGGATTCAGCTTACGAGCAATGAACTTAGCGTTGTATTCCTTGAGGTTTCGACATTGAGCGTTTTTAAGCATCTCATATCGGTTGTCCATCTCCAAACACAAAGAGTTAAGGGTAGTTACAACCTTCTGCGTATCGGTAATAATTGCCTCTTCAGTATCTGGTAATTTGGCAAGGAAATGACGCTCAATTTTATTGAAAAGTGTGAGCTCAACCTTTTTAGGGTCTACCAAAACAAATTTTACTTGTGCCGGATGTTTCTTGTAGAGTATAGATGCAAGAACAGCGTTTAATCCAACCGATTTACCTTGACCCGTTGCACCCGCCATAAGCAAGTGAGGCATTTTGGTAAGATCGGTTACATAGGTCTCGTTGGCAATGGTTTTTCCAAGTGCAATTGGTAGTTCCATTTTAGAATGCTGAAACTTTTCCGAACTCAAAACGGCTTTCATAGAAACCGTGTCCGGGTTCAGATTAGGAACTTCAATACCAATGGTTCCTTTACCAGGAATTGGCGCAATAATCCGAATTCCCAAAGCAGAAAGACTCAAGGCTATATCGTCTTCTAAGTTCTTAATCTTGGATATTCGAATACCTGGAGCTGGAACAATTTCATAAAGAGTAACGGTAGGCCCGATGGTGGCTTTAATTCGCTCAATCTCGATATTGTAGTTCCGAAGAGTAGAAACAATCTTATTCTTGTTCATCTCAAGCTCTTCCGTATCTACAGATACTTCTCCTTTTCCGTAAGCTTCAAGTAAATCTAGCCCAGGCCTTTTATAATGACTTAAATCCAGGGTTGGATCATATTCACCCATTCCTTCGCCATCCGCCTCGGCAACAGTTTCTTCTTCAACTTCAGACTTCTCAATCTCAAAGGCAATGTCTTCTCCAACCGGACTGGCATCTAAAGTTGGAGCATCAATAACTGGTTCTGGTGGCGGAATAACCATTGGTTCCAGTTCTATTTCTGGTTCAGGAGTTGGTGTTACTTCAACCACAGGTATAGGCTTTTCCTTTGGCTTGTCTTTTAAATCAAGCTCATTGGTTTTAATGGTGATGTCTGCTACCGGTGTAAATCCGTCCTCGTCAATTTCCGACTCAACTCCTTTGGGTTTACTTGCAAAGAGTTCCTTAATACCATCAACCGAAAGGTTAAAAACAACCGAGAGATAAATGACCGAAAGGAACAGAATGATTAATGCCGTTCCTGTAGATCCGACTAAACTAGAAGTCCATCGATGCAACTGGTAACCAAGTCCACCAGATAAAGCAACGTTTTCTTGAACCAAAAAACCCATAGTTAGAGGGAGGAGGTACAAGAAGAATAATGAGTGTTTAATGGCTTTACCAATTGGCACAATGCTTTTTCTGAAAAGCACTTTTAACCCAATGATTAGCAGAAGAAAAGGAAACAAGAAGGCTGCAAACCCGAACCAATCATAAATAAATTGTTCTGCCACCCCAGCACCAAATTTCCCCATCCAATTATTTACTCGTTGGTCGGGGTCTGCAAGTGTTTCATAATACTCCTGCACGGCACTTTGATCTGCAGGACCATCGATTAAACAAGAAACAAACGAAAGAGTGAGGAAGGCAGAAACAATTACTAGAAAAAGACCAGCAATTGTGCGGGTTCTAGAATCACCCAGAATTTCTAAAAGGCCATTTTTTGTGCCTTGCTTAGACTTAGGGGCTGCTTTTTTCGTGCTTGATTTATCTAATTTTTCGGCCATTCCGCTTCGAACTCAAATGTAAGAAAAACCCGAACAAACGGACAATCTATAAAATGCACTAACGGGAAGTGTTTGGAGATGTTTTGTAATTAGAAACTTTGGAATATATCCGCCATTTCTGCCACCGTAATTGGTTCGTACTCATTGGTGATTTGAAAATCCTCATTTGGATACTCTTCTTCAACTACAGCATTAGCTATAATATGCATGTCAATGCTGAATTTATTGACTTTCGCTTCCATTAGCACTCCCTTTATTTCGTGAAACGGGGTGCACCAATTTGGGTCTTGAATCTCAATATCGTTGGTGTAGTAGACATCAAAGTTCTTTGATGCATCATTTTCAAATGTCACATATGCGTGATTACAATTGTACCCAGCAATCTCTTTGGTTTTATCCGAAGGAGTAATTTTCATGCCATCTGGCTTCCTACCGTATTCCTCCATGATTTCCATGCTATCCATCTCCAAACCAGAGTATTTGTCGGCAATTTTAACCAAATGGGTAACTTTCTTGTCTTTATTGTTGGCTAGCAGAGAAGTACTGAAAATGGCCAAATTCGTTTTCAATTCGTTCCGTGTGTTGTTGTCTTTAAACTTGAAAGTCATTTCACTCGGAAACATTGAGGTGAAAATGTTGTCATCATCAAATTGAGGGTAAGAGAGAGTGTAAACAATCTTTCCTTCAGAAATTTTCCTGCTACCTGATTCCTGTTGCGAAGAATCGCAACCAGCAAGCAAGCCAACCCCAAATAGAAGCACAGCAATATAATTAAGTAGATTTCTCAAACGAATGCTCTTTTTAGAGGTTTTCTTCCGAGTCCCAGTTTCTACAATCGCAAAATT
>JBLHEU010000011.1:0-26324 GCA_047614525.1 Bacteroidia bacterium
GCCATCGGCATCAATTACCAATCTGGCATCTGCATCTTGCAGCAAACGCTTTAGCACATTTGCTGTGTCTTTTTCTGTTCCAATTCCGGGGCCAAAACCAATGGCATTAAATGCACTGAGGTTCGGCAATTCGATGATGTAATCTTGGTTAGCATCAACGGTGCACATGGCTTCCTTTACGCCTACTTGCATAATGTCTAATCCGCAAGCGGGAACATGTGTTGTAAGCAAGCCAGCACCGCTTCTTAAACACGCTTTTGCAGCTAATTGTGCTGCGCCCATTTTCCCTTTAGACCCAGCCAGAAGCAATGCATATCCATGCGTTCCTTTGTGCGAGAACTTTTTCCTCGGGTTATAAAGCTTTTGAATATCTGCTAACTCAACATATTCGTAATTACTAGCAGGGTTCATTTCTTCAACCTTCAGCCCTATATCTAATACTAGAACATCCCCCGCAAAATTACCTGTTTCAGGAATTAGCATGCTCATTTTAGGACAGTGAAACGTGATTGTTTCATCAGCCCAAATAACGTGGAGCATATCGTTTTCGGAGTTATCCTCTGCAAAAAGCCCTGTTGGCATATCTACACTTACCACCTGATTTTCGAGGCAATTAATATGAACAACAACGCTTGCCAATAAACCCTCTAACGGACGAGAAAGTCCGGTACCCAAAATGGCATCAACAATAAGCGCGCCTTTCGGTATTTCAGGAAAATCTTCAATGGCCTTAACCCGAACAATTTTCACACTATCGTCCTCTTCCAAGAGATAGAGATTGTGCGCAAAATCTGGCGTTCCTTCTTTGGTATGCTCAACCAGAATTACCAAGACGTTTCCATCCTCTTCTGCGGAATGCATACGCGCCATGGCCAATCCATCGCCTCCGTTATTTCCCTTTCCGCAAACGTAAACCGTTGTAGGCGACATAAAATCGTCAATAGGCAGAAAGTTGTAGCACGCAAATGCCGCACGTTCCATCAAATTATAAGACGAAATAGGAGTGTTTTCTACCGTGAACTTATCGAGTGCTCGAATTTGTTCTGCCGTAAGAATCTTCATTTGCCGGTGAGTTTTTTATGAAATTCTAACGCTTGCGGAATAAGTAACTGAGCGCCATCATTATTAATAATATGGTCAGCCAATTTGACTTTTCGTTCCTGAGTCCATTGGTTATTCATACGCTGTTGCACTTCTTCTTTTGAAGTGCCATCACGTTGCATTACACGCTCCAATCTTAATTCTTGTGGCGCAATTACCAGTACGGTAATATCAACGTGTTCGTCTGCTCCTGTTTCAAACAAAATGGCCGCCTCTTTTAGAACGTAATCAGCGGCTTTGTTCTCTTCTAACCATTCTTCAAAATCATCCGCTACCGCGGGATGAACCAACCCATTTAGCACAGACAGTTTTTCCTTTGAATTGAAAACCTGTTCTGATAAATAGGTTCGATTGAGCAACGTTCCGTTGTAAGCCTTTTCGCCAAATGCTTGAACAATTTTACCGCGCAGCGGATTTTCAACCATCAATAGTTTGGCGCGTAAATCGGCATAATAGACAGGAACACCGAGTTCTTCAAATACTTGACAACACGTGGTTTTTCCGCTGCCAATTCCGCCAGTAATTCCGACAACTTTCATTTCTGAATGATGAATTCTACCTGTGACGGATTTACTCGAACCCCTTTCACAAACGGTGGCTGGCGATTGACATTAACCGTTAATCGCGTCTGATTTTCCTCCAAATCGTTAACAACTACGGATGCTTGAAATTGCTCTGAACTAATTTCTTCATATGCTGCCAACGGCACCTGATAAGTAATTTCTACGGTAGAAGGAAAAACTTTAATCGAACCCGGGTTTTGCGAAACGATATTCAGCGGAATTGAAACTGTTCCCTCTGTAAATTCCACCACGTTTAACGCTACCGAAACAAACGATTCGCTCAAGTGAACAAGGGGCGAATTCTCATAGCCAAGCAGCTTCACATCAGCCGATAGGCTTTCGTCTAAACTGTTCCAAGATTGTAGTGCGGTAGTAATGAATTTGATGGTGTCAATCTCTTCTTTTAGTCCAGAAACAAGCACAGAATCAGGCTCAACAATAGGATTATCTACCATTCCGAATTGTTTATCAAAACTGATATCAGCATTCAGTTTTACAGGAACATTTTTGGAAAATTTAGGCTTGAACTTAACATACAGCGTGTCGGGAGAAATATCCTGAATTACCAACTGGTCGTCTTGGTCTGAAAAGAGGCTGCGACTTTTGCTATCCGTTAAATAATAATGAACGTACTCGCCATTTCTAGTTGTTCTGGTAAGTTCTTTAGGATTGGCATTTACAAGGATTTCAACTTGCTCGAAATTCATCCAATACCAAAGTAAGTTAAATCCAAAACCCTTAGCTTCTGCGTTTACTTCATGCTGTAGTTCATTAACTATCAACAAGTTTTCTGGAAGGTTTTTGTACGTTACTGGGATTCGAACTTCATCGACATATTCCTTTGTAAGCGAGGTAAGCAGCCAAAACAACGAAGCCAATGCCAGGCATGCCCCAAATGCAACGGAGCGCCTGTTAAGCCTTGGTTTTATGAACTCAGAAACACGTGTCGCAAGTGATGACATGCGACCAAATTAGGAAAAGATCAATTGGCTTGTTGAAGCCCAACCGAATTGTCCTTAGACACAGCGGTTTTCTCAATTTTCAGTTTGTGACCTTCGCCAGTTTCAATAACCAACGTTGTATCTTTTACCTCAGCAATTTTACCATGAATTCCTCCAATTGTTACGATTTTGGAGCCCTTCTTCAACTCCTCACGAAACTTCTTTTCCTCCTTTGCCTTTTTCATCTGTGGACGAATCATAAAGAAGTAAAAGACGAGGAACATAGCCCCGAACATGATGATGGTCATGCCGCCCTCTCCGAGGGTACTATTGATAAATTCTTGCATATCTTTTTGTAGTAAGGTTATTACTCCGAAACAGGAACTTCAACCATTCCATTGATGGCTAAAACTGTTGTATTTGGAACTGTATTGGCAACAATAGTCACCTTTTTATTCTGCTGACCAGACTTTCCATCGCTATTGAAAACCACGTCAATAACGCCCTCTTCGCCAGGAGCAAGTGGGTCAGTTGGGTATTCTGGAATTGTGCAACCACAACTTCCCTTTGCGGAAGTAATGATAAGGTCTCCTTCTCCTGTGTTCTTAAACTTGAATGAGTAAGAAACCTTCTCGCCCTGAATAATTGCACCAAAATCGTGTGCTTCTTTTTCAAATGTAAAAGCAGGAACCGCAACATCTTGGTTTATGCCTTCTGCGTTATCTGCCGTTGCAGGATTTTCAACTACGGCAGAATCGATGTTTTCAGATTCTGTGCTGGCGGTTTCTCCGCATGCACTGAATAAGACTACTGTTCCAAGAATGAATGCTAGCTTTTTCATAGTTATAAATGCTGTTTTAATCGTGTTTTTATTGTGGAGACAAATTTAGCAATCGAACCTAGATTACCCGCCTATAAGACCTTTGCCGACCTTCTTTATTTTTCCTTCTTTTTTCAACTCCTCGAGAAGCTTATCCAAGATTCCATTAATAAAACCATGGCTCTTAGGCGTGCTGTACTCCTTTGCAATTTCTATATACTCATTCATGGTAACCTTGGTAGGCACCGACTTTATATTAATGAACTCACTAACTGCCATTTGCATAAGCAGAATATCGGTAGATGCAATTCTATCCATATCCCAGTTTTCGAGCTTTTCTTCAATCAACTTTTGATATGGCCCCCTGTTTGTGGCTGTTTTTCTAAAGAGCTCTCTTACAAACTCCTTATCCTCTACTTCATCCTTGTACATAGATGGCAACAATCCGCCAAAATCTACATCCCGTTTAAAATCGGATAGCGTTCTTACAACCAAGGCACTTACTTGTTCTAAATCGTTGACCCATAAAATACTTTGCTCCTCGAAAATAGATTGCAAATGTTCGTTTGGAACGATGAATTCTTCGTACAGTTTGTATACAATTCTGCGCGACTCTTTGTAGGTTGGCTCTGGCAATAACAGATAACCGCGGTAATCTTCGGACTCCTTAAAGGCAGTGAAGATTCTACGAATCAACTCTGAGTGCTCAGCCCAGTTGATTTTTCTGGCAGACATATGCTTTTCTAGTTGAATGTTTTCACTCAACTGAACAAGCAGTCTATTACTTACAAAAGCAAGATTTGGGTTAAGATCTTCATCAGATGGCATCAACTTCTCGCGACCTTCATCAATTTGCTTTACAGCAAACGAATGAACCTCTAAAATGAGTGAAAGTTGATGAATATATAAATCGTAAATATGAGCTAAGCTCTTATTTAGTAATCTCTCTCCCGCTGCTAGTTCTGCTCCTTCAGATCGCTGATAAGCGAACAAAGTTTGCATCACTTTTACTCTTAAGTGCCTTCTACTCAACATTACTTAAAGAACCTTTTATCCAACCTCCTGTTATGCATTTAAACCGCGCTTCTTTCATCATTCAAAATTGAAACTCCAAGGCGGTTAAACATTCCTAACTTTGGGCAAAAGTATGGTTATTTTTCACATTTATTAAAGGGGATTTCCGAGGAGGAGGATGCGGTCGCTTGCACACTTAAACAAGTATTTCTGGAGGTACAAAACTCGGTTCTTTTTGGGGGTTTTGTTCGTAACCGTAAGCAACTTTTACGCGGTAATTCCGCCTAAGGTGGTACGAATAACGTTCGACCTTATCAGAGAACTGAGCATTATTGCGCCTCATTTTAAAGACACTCCTCTTGACATAATGGGTGCAGAAGGCCTAATTGGCGTCTGGTTTTTCTTTGGCGGGGTGATTATGCTTGCTGCCATTTTCAAAGGTATTTTCATGTTTCTCATGCGCCAGACCATTGTAGTGATGAGTCGTCTTATTGAATACGATCTGAAAAACGAGATTTACGCGCACTATCAAGACTTGTCTCTCGCTTTCTTTAAGCGCAACAATACAGGAGACTTGATGGCACGGATTACCGAAGACGTATCTAAAGTGCGAATGTACCTTGGTCCTGCAGTATTGTACGCGGTAAACCTGACAGTGCTGTTTGTGCTGGTTATTTACAACATGTTAAGGGTGAGCCCGTTGCTAACAGCTTATGTGCTTATTCCGTTGCCAATTTTGTCTGTTACCATTTACTTTGTAAGCAAACAGATTAATATAAGAAGTGAAAAAGTACAAAGACAATTAAGTGCCCTTAGCACCTTTGTGCAAGAAGGTTTTTCAGGGATACGGGTATTGAAGGCCTACGCAAAAGAAACTGCGTGGGCTGATGCTTTTGACCGTGAAACTGAGAATTACAAAAACGCTTCTTTAGACCTGGTTCAGATACAAGCTTTGTTTTTTCCAAGCATGGTAATTCTGATTGGATTGAGTACAATTCTTACCGTTTACGTTGGTGGGCAGCAGGCTATTGCAGGTAACATTACAACTGGAAATATTGCCGAATTCATCATTTACATTAACATGCTTACATGGCCTGTTGCTGCCATTGGTTGGATTACGAGCATCATTCAGCGTGCAGCTGCTTCGCAAACAAGAATTAACGAGTTTCTGAATACAGAACCTGAGATTAGAGACGCCACAGAATTACCAAGTAGTATTAATGGAGCAATTGGGTTTGACAATGTAGAATTCGTTTATCCAGACAGTGGAATTAAGGCGCTTGATGATGTAAGTTTTGATGTAAAGCAGGGAGAAAGCTTAGCCATTTTAGGGAGAACAGGAAGCGGGAAATCTACAATAGCGTCTCTTATTACTAGAACTTACGATGCTACTAAAGGGAGTGTTCTGATTGACAACCAAGCTATTGAACGGTTAAACTTGTCTTCTTTGCGTTCAAATATTGGATATGTACCGCAAGATGTGTTCTTGTTTTCTGAGACCATTGCGCAGAATATTGCCTTTGGCGTTGCCGATGAGGGAATAACAAGAGAACGCGTGCATCTGGCAGCCAAGCAGGCTGATATTTATGACAACATAATTGATTTCTCCAAGGGATTTGATACACACATTGGTGAACGAGGAATTACTCTTTCTGGTGGCCAAAAGCAACGTATTTCCATTGCTAGGGCGATAATAAAAGACCCGCAAATCCTGATTTTTGATGATTGCCTTTCGGCAGTTGACACAGAAACGGAAGAGAAGATTTTAGGTCACCTACAGGATTTGATGAAAGGGAAAACGACAGTGATTATCAGTCACCGGGTATCTTCTGTTAAACATGTTGACCAGATAATTATGTTGGACCACGGTAAGATTATTGAGCGTGGAAATCATGAAACATTGGTGAAGTCTGGTGGTGCTTACCAATCGCTTTACGAAAAGCAACTGCTAGAAGAGGACCAGCGCGGGCGAACCGCGTGAAGGATGGAAGCGACATCCTTTTTCTAACACTCACATTTTGACTTCGCTCAATGTCGGTTGAAAAAGATACAGAGTACAGCCTGACCCCGTTTTTCGGGGGCACGCCCTGAAACTGTAAGAAATAGACTAAAGTGCTTCCATAAGCGGCTTCTTTTATTCGACCGAAACATTTATATATTTGATGTACACTTTGTAAAAGCAAACCGAGAGATGGACGAACAGGATTCGCGAAGACGGGATGATATTTTTTCTAAGCCAGTAAGGGCGGGCAAAAGGACCTATTTTTTTGATGTTAAAGCGACTCGTGGAGACGATTACTACCTGACGATTACGGAAAGTAAGCGGAGGATTGATGAGAACGGGAAGTTCCATTATGACAAGCACAAGCTTTTTCTATACAAGGAGGATTTTGAGAAGTTTTCGGACGGGTTTACCGAAGCGATTGAGTTTATTAAAACCGAAAAAGGTGAGGATTACGGGTCTGAATATCATGAAGGTTCTGTGGCCGCTGTTGCTCCCGCACCAGTGGAAGTACCTGTAGTAGAAGAGCCTAGTTCTACTGAAAGTACTGATGAAGCTTACACATCTAATATCAGCTTTGATGATTTAGAAGATGACGATAAGTCGTAGCGATTAAAGTGAGTTTATTCTGAAACCTTCCTTTAACGGAGGGCTTTTTTATGCCAAAAAATATAGGTTGATTACTGCCAATATGAAGTATGGAACCAGGTTTCCAGCTCCTTCGTAATCTTTAGCTAAGCGCTGTCCCAAAAAGAGCATTAGTAATGCTAATGCTGACAGCATAGTTCCAAGTATGGCAAAAGTGTAAGTCTGGAACAGCAACATTTCGGCAACGGCAACCAAGGATGCTAACCCAGCCAAAACTTCAACAACCGTAATTGTGGTTAAAAGAAAAGGAACCATTCCTTTTAAAGGTGAATTGGCGAAATGACCAATCAACCATTCTAGGTTTACTTTTCTATCGGTGATTTTATCTATTCCTGATTGAAGGAAAAGAATGGCAAAAAATACGGAGATAAGGACATGTACAATCCAAATAATTTCAAGATTAACGCTGGTGAGTGTAAGTAGCATGCTAGAAAGTTAAGAATCCTTTTATCTGAGTGTCAATCTCGTTTGCTACCATTTCGTTTTCAAGCTCGCCATTTTCTGGTAGCAGCAGATTAATTTGAGAGAGGTATACTTTTTTGCTGTACACCTCTGAATCTAAATAGTGTAAAATTCCGGTTAGATGATCAATGCCTCTCAGGTTTCCTGCTCTGCCCGTTGCCACGCCTATCATAGCTGTTTTTTTACCATTCCAATCGCCATGATCGCAGCCATCCATAAAGAATTTTAAGTACCCCGGAAATCCACCATTATATTCGGGAACGATGAAAATCAACTTATTTACATCCCGTATATACTTCTGTACTACAGCCTCAAACTCAGGCACGTTTTCTCGATAATGGCTGTCTTGAATCCATTGTGCCTCAACCTTCATCAAGTCGAGAATCTGACAAGTTTCTCCGTTTGAAGAAACTGCCTTTTCATAAAGTTCAGAAACCTTCAGGCTATTGCTTTCGGGTCTATTTGTGGCGCAGATTATCGTAATCATTTCTTGCTTCTCGTAGACATTTGATCTAGGTAGTTGGCGTCTTTCAGAATTAGCCCTTTGCCTAGGTAGTATAAATCATCAGACTTGATGTTCTCAAGCAGGCTTGTTTGCTTTTCAAAAATGGCTTTTCCTAAATAGTAAAGGTCGTTTTTTGCTATTTTCTCAAGTTCGACATCATCAGCATAAATGAGAGCTGCGCCTAAGAAATATAAATCATCATTCTTAATGTAACTGAGCACCTTGGGGTCGCGAAAAAACATGGCTTTTGAAAGGTGATAAACATCATCCGATTTCATACTTACCCAAGCAGTTGTATCGCCAGTTATCATTACGTAACCTAGGTAATGTAAATCATCACCAACTAGAGAGTCTGGCTTGACTTCTTGAGCAAAAGAAGCGCTCCCGAATACACTCAGTAGAACAACAGATATTGTTGCTAGAGTTGCTCTTACCAAGTTCCTGCTCACTTAGAAAATTCGGCTAACGTCTCTTTTATAATTCTAAGACAATCTCGCAGCTGCTCCTCTGTCATTACCAAAGGCGGGGCAAACCGAATGATGTTTCCATGTGTTGGTTTGGCCAGCAGTCCTTTGCTTGCTAGTTTCAAACATATGTTCCAAGCCGTTTTACTATCAGGAGAATCGTTGATGATAATAGCATTCAAAAGTCCCTTACCTCTGACCAATTTCACTAAGCTATTCTCTACAATAAACGTGTTCAATTCCTCTCTGAAAATTTCACCAAGTCGTTGAGAATTTTCCGCCAACCTTTCGTCTTTCACAACTTCCAGGGCAGCGATTGCAACCTTGCATGCCAATGGGTTTCCTCCAAAAGTAGAACCGTGCTCGCCAGGCTTAATACACATCATTACTTCATCGTCTGCAAGAACTGCAGATACAGGCAAAACACCTCCAGAAAGTGCTTTTCCAAGAATAAGTATGTCGGGTTTAACATATGTAGGAGATTTACGCTCGCAAGATGCGCCACAATTGCAGTTACCACATACGGCTAGTAAACTTCCTGTTCTGGCAATTCCTGTTTGAACTTCGTCTGCAATTAGCAATACATTATGGGCGGTACACAGATCGCGTGCTTTCTGTAAATACCCCTCATCCGGAACGAACACACCTGCTTCTCCCTGAATAGGCTCAACTAAAAACCCAGCAACATTAGGGTCCTGTAGCGCTTTTTCCAAGGCTATTGTATCGTTATACGGAATCGCCTCAAATCCTGGGGTATACGGACCAAAATTATCACGTGCTTCTGGGTCATTTGAGAACGAAATAATAGTAGTTGTTCTTCCATGGAAGTTACCATCGCAAACAATGATTTTCGCCTTATCTGGGCTCAATCCTTTTTTCTCGTATGCCCACTTTCTGCATAGCTTTATTGCAGTTTCAACACCTTCTGCTCCAGTGTTCATTGGAAGCAGCTTATCAAACCCAAAATACTCCGCAGCGTACTTTTCGTATTCGCCTAAAACATTATTGTAAAAGGCTCTACTTGTTAAGGTTAAGGTCTTTGCTTGATCATTTAAGGCAGATAAGATTTTTGGATGGCAGTGCCCTTGATTTACGGCTGAATAAGCTGATAGAAAATCGTAATATTTTTTACCGTCAGTATCCCAAACAAAAACACCTTCACCTTTTTCCAAAACTACTGGGAGTGGATGATAATTGTGTGCTCCGTACTTGTCTTCGGTATCTATTACTCTTTGCGCATTTTCGGTAATCTCCATCAATTCTTCAGTAAGCATGCTTATCAATTTTTTAATTGTCTTTCAAAGTATTCGATGATATCCTCACCGTAGGCAATCAGCTTAGGGTCTACAAACAAAACTTGATATACAAAGGTATCAACGGGAGGCTTTGCTCCAGACAAATACACGAAATTCCCGCCTTAACTCCTGATTTTTTCACAAGATTATTTACGCCTCTCCTGTCCAACCAAACATATCTCCGGGATTCATGATTCCTTTGATAACCTCTTTTCCATACATGTAAAAGCTTCCAGTTTTCACACGGCCCTTCTTTAGGAAGAAAATGACCCTAGAAGTTTCGCTAGGGAAATAGATATGCATCCCCTTGTCTTTAGTTTTCATTGTAGAGCGTTCCTCCATGTTGGTCATTTCCTCATCAGAAAGTCCTTCGAAAAGATGAATTTTTTCAAGCCACCATAGCTTTGTGATGTTGTTCAAATCATATCTGATTTAGGGGGATTGTAAATATACCAATTGCGATATGGGACAAATTGTTCGCCAACGACCATTCTTAGTCATTTTGGTAGAAAAAACGGCTAAATTTGCGGAACCCTGCCCAGGTGGTGAAATTGGTAGACACGCTAGCTTGAGGGGCTAGTGGCCGCAAGGCTGTGCTGGTTCGACTCCAGTCTTGGGCACTCATGTACTTAAAGGAAATGGCTAGAAATTTGGTAAGTAGTATGAAAATGAAAACACTTTTCATACTACTTACCTGTTTCAGCCTTACGGCAAACGCTCAGTCAATTAAAGTTGGAGATTACTTCAACAACCTTGGAACGCTTCGAAATGCTTCTGAAGAATGGCAAACCAATGAGTTTCCGCTCAAGTTGGTTATCATGTACAACAATGGTAAAACCACGATTAATGGAAATGCCATGAACTTTCTTATTGAACCAGCGGTAGGAGTTGATTTTCCTGCAGAAGACGTGAAACTTGTCATTGGTCAAGGTAGAAGCTGGGCTGCTATGAAGCACGACTTTAAAGCTCCTGGCAAGTACACTATTACAGCATTTGACAGAGAAAAAAATGCGCTTGCAACTGGAATAATCAAAATTGAAGGTCCGAGAAAAGTGGAACCACCAAAACCTGTTGAAAAACCGGTTGTTGCTGAAAAGGCGCCTGTAGAGGTTAAGGAAGCACCTGAAAAGATTGAAATCAAAAAAGTTGTTCTTACTAAAGAAGAAATTTTAGAGAATGCTTCAGAACCTGTTTTTGTTGAGAATAAGATTAAGGAGGAATTAACTGAAGAAGAAAAGGAAACCTTGGTTTTTGAAAGCTTCTACATTGCATTTGGTAGAGGTGTGGAAAGCGGAATGCTTCAAGGACAAAATGAGAAGTTTAAAGCCGTTCCTGGGGGAGTTAATGCAGAAGTGCTCTTTTCTAATAATGAAGGGTTTGGAACGGAATTTATCGCGGTAGATATTTGGTTTAAACCTAAAGGAGGTACGCAATACGATTCTCACTACCAAGAGATGACGGTTACCATTGCTAAAAATGCGAAGCAGGCAAACTTTAAATTGAACTTGAAGGACCGAGGTTCTTACAAGGTTTCGCTTTACACTGGAGACGAAGATGCGGTTTGGATTGGCTCAGGTTACGTTAACACGTATTAGACTACTGTTTTAGTACGCAAGTAACATTGGCTGTATCTCTGTAATAGATACAATTTGCCTCACGCCCTATATCAAACGCTGCCTGTTCCCATCCCGCCTGAATGCTATCTGTAAAAGAACGATCTCCGCATTCTATATCGGAGTTAACAACTCCAGAATTAGTAAGAACATTGCATTCTATGCACGTGTAATCCGCTCTTAATCTCTCTTCTTCTCCCTCAACCTTCTTCGTGCTACCACAAAATTCTTCGACAGTTGCAATAATGTCTTGAGATTGCTTGAGTTTTACTTCGCATTCCACACATTTAGTACACCCTGCGAGTAATAATGGGACGATGAGAAAAAGAAGTAATTGGCGTTTCATTAGTTCAAGCTAACCATCCATCCGAACTTATCTTCTACCTCGCCATAGCGAATAGCTTTAAGTCCGTCTGCAATTTGTTTTGAAATTATACGCCCTTCAACGGGTGGTAATATCAAATCATTGCCTTGATAACCGATTAATTCAATTGGAGCAATGGTTGCCGCAGTTCCAACACCAAACGCGTCTAGCAACTGGCCACGTTGGTGTGCAACAACTATCTCATCAATGCTAATTCTTCTTTCTTCAACTTCAATTCCAAGCTCTGCTGCCAATTTAAGCACGCTATCTCTCGTAATTCCTTTTAGGATGGTATCTCCCGTAGGAGGAGTAACTAGTGCGTCTCCAATCTGAAACATAACATTCATTGTCCCACTCTCCTCTATGAATTTGTGTTCAATTGAATCAGTCCAAAGAATTTGGTGATACCCTTTTTCTTGCGCCAATTTGGTAGGATAAAGAGACCCACCGTAATTGCCGCCTGCTTTTGCAAATCCGGTTCCTCCTTTTGCTGCGCGAGTAAAATGCTCTTCTACCACAACTTTTAGAGGAGTAGTGTAATACGGACCTACTGGCCCAGTAAAAATGGCACAGCGGTAAGTGTCTGAAGGTTTAACCCCAAGAAACTCATCGGTGGCAAACATAAACGGCCTAATGTATAAGGCAGCTTCCTTATTCTTAGGAACCCATTCAGAATCAATCTTAATCAACTCCTGCAGCGCTTCCATCATAAGTTCGGCCGGAATCGTTGGCATGCACATTCTTTGGGCAGAAACATTAAGCCTATTGAAGTTGTCCATAGGTCTAAACATCATTACTTCTCCCTTATCATTTCGGTAGGCTTTCATTCCTTCAAAAATGGTCTGGCCATAATGCAGTCCTAGCATAGCTGGAGTGAACTCCATTTTTGCATATGGTTCAATCCTAAAATCTCCCCATTTTCCATTTTCATAATCTGCTATGAACATATGATCTGCAAACTCTCTTCCGAACGGAATATTATCGAAATCTACTTCCTGAATTCTGGTATTAGAAACTCTATCAACCTTAATTTGCATAGTATCGCTCTCCATTTCTATTGTTTTCTGAATGGTTCTTAAAATACGAAAATCATTCTATTTTCACGTGGCGAAAGTCGTTATTCGCTACTGAACTAGCAACCTTTGAACATGTCGTTCATTGTTAACTGTCACCTCACATATGTAAACACCTGCGGTGCGTGGGGTTTGAATCCGATTCACTCCTTTGGTCAACGTTTTTTGGTTTCCAACTTGTTTTCCTGCAATGTCAAAAACTCGAAGTGAACCAGCTTTACCAACCGCCACATTGATAAAATTGTTCGCTGGGTTCGGATAGATTGATACCGTAGTTCTTTCATTCTGCTCGTTAATGGCCGTTCCTTCTGTAACTCGAAATTTATCAAGGCCTCCTTCAAGCAAATGACCAGGGTCTGCATCCTCAACTTCAATAATTAACTGCATGCTAGAGGTCAGAATGATACTTGATGCTATTTCTGTGTTCCAAGGTGTCCATTGATTATTTGTCAAAGGCAATGACCCAAGGTTAGCAACATCAGTTCCATTGCTCATTTTTACCAGGTAGGCATCATTCGGGTTAACAGAGCTTCCATCGTTAAAAAACCAATAATCAAAATGAATAAACGGATTGGTGTAACCAGTTAAATCCATCATTGGCGAAGTAAGAATCACAATTCCATCATCTACATCATCAGTTCCAGCGCTCCCGCCTCCGTTTCCAGTTACAAAGGCCATATCTCCGCAATCTCCATCTGAATCAACACCTGGGTTACCAATAAAAGACTCAAATGTTGTTTCAATTGGCTCTGCCATTTCCCAATCACCTGTACTGGCATCTCCGGAACTTTCCCACCCTAAATCCAACGTGAAATCATCATGATAACCTTTAGCTAGCTCAAAGTTAGGAGGCGTAGAAGTAGCGCTCAAGTCAATAGCTACGCATTCTCCAACGTAACCCCAAGCCCCAATAGTAACTTCGTATTGGCCAGCAAAGAATGCGTTATCGATATAATTACCGCTTGCATCAGAATCCAAGTCTATATCGAAAAATGGATTTACAAATTGAAGTGTTGCACCTTCTATTGGATCTCCGCTGCCTTGCTCAGTTACAAGTCCTGATAAATTGAAAGGTGTATCTGGGATAAGGGCTACATCGAGTATCTCAACCTGTCCGTTTACCAATGTTACACCAGAAACAGTTTGAGGCAAGTATCCGCCTTTGGCGAACGTAACCTCATAGGTTCCAGCAGCTTCGGTTCCTGTTGCGTAAAAGCCAAACAAATCGGTGGTTTCATTTAGTCCAGCACCAACCACCTCAATTAAAACACCGTTAAGGGAATTTACTGTCCCAAATTCAGTGACGTTACCTTGAATTCGAGCAGCGCGTTCGTAATTAGCACCGATAATAAAAAGCCCTTCCTCAATATCTGATATCAAAAGGTTTCCAGATGGTAAATACGGCCATGCTCCCCACGCACCATTAAATCCTCCACCGGCCATCGGACTAGAATCAAAGTAGCCTGTTAGTATCATATTGGTTGGGTCAGAAACATCATGAATTGTCAACCCATCTCTGTAATGAGAGCTAACTACATAGTCATTAATGAAATGCGAATTATGAGGAATGACCCCTTCAGTAAGTGGATGTCTGGTTCTATCCGCCTCAACAACATTTTGTAAGTCAGACATGTCGTAGGACGCAATAAAACCGCTTACTACTTCATCCGTTGTATAGCAATACGCATTATCATCTGATGGCCAGATATTATGTGCGAACTGGCTTGGAGTATCCCAGCTAGACAACACCACTGGACTACTAGGCACAGAAACATCCACCAAAAACGAACCCTCCTCTAGGCAACCTGCCCAAAGTGTGTCTCCCCTAACAAAACCATCATGTATATAGTGGTCATTCCAAACCCCTAGTTCAAGAGGATTCATAGGGTCACTAATATCTAGGATGATGGCTCCATCAATATCATTTGTGCCAAACAGATAGGCTTTATTAGTAGCAGATTCAATGAACATATTGTGCACTGCAGAAATATTGTACGTACTGCCCGTGTACAGCGTTGAAGTCAAAGACGTGCTACTAGGAAGCGGGTTCATATCTACAATCAGCATTCCACCTCCACCATCATTAACGCAATATGCATGACCGTTATGAAAAAACGGGTCTCGCCAAATAGAATTAACACCTGCTTCAAAAAACACCTCTGTAGGGCTAGCCGGGTTAGTTACATCAACAATTGAAAAACCATTGTACACGCCAACCAATGCATATTCTCTACCATTATGAGAAGCTCCTCTTACCTCACTAAGCTCTTGGCTGTACGGCAAGTGCCCAAGTAATGTGGTATTAAGACTCTGAGCCTGAGATTCAGTTCCCAAGGTGGCAAAAGCAACTGCACAAAGTATTTGAAAAATGTTTTTCATGTGGTTTTACTAAGAGGCTACAAAAGAACGTTTTCTGATTGCGCAAGTTGTCGTAGCTATGACGGCAATACCTGAAATAATGTCTTGTATTATTACGGTTCAATAATTTCAACAACGACATCTAACTTTTGTTATCACTTAGATAAATACTTAAAAAATGAAGAAGATTTTAGCCTTTTCCGGGAGCATGAGTAATGCTTCAATCAACCACAGCCTTATAGAATTTACGGCAAATATGATAGACAATGCTGAGGTAAGCGTAATTCGGTTGCTAAATTTTGAAGCACCGCTTTATTCAGCCGAAAGAGAAAATGAAGATGGAATTCCAGAAGGCATTCTTAGGCTTAGAGTAGAATTTGATAAGTCAGATGCGTTTATTCTATCTACACCAGAATACAACGGCAGTATTCCTGGAGGTCTAAAAAACACGATTGACTGGTTATCTAGAACTGAGGGCAAAACTTTCCAAGACAAGCCAGTGTTTCTTATGGCTACTTCTCCGGGTGCCAGAGGAGGCAGCTCAGTGCTTGGTCATCTTTCGGCTATCTTACCCTTTTGGGGCGCTCAATTGATTGGGCCTTTTAGTTTTCCAAGTTTTCATCAAAACTTTATTGACGGTAAAATGAACGCAGAGCTCAAGGACACGCTGCAAGAACATTTAGATAGCCTTTTGGATACAATTAAGTAGGAAATCTGCTACAAAACATGTATCTTCTTTGCATGTTTGGGTCAGGAGCAAATGGTAGTTTAAAGTACAATCGCGGACAACGGTTAGAGAAACGAAGTTTCAAGGATATCTCTGCATCGTATGGCGAAAGTGATCGAATTATTAATGACAAAAAGCTTACTCCTCAGCAATTTGAGCGATTCAAAGTTCAGCTTCAAGAAAAGCGAAGACGAGAGTTTTTCATTGCCATATTAACGTTCCTAATTATCTCCTTTTCCGTTACATCAGCATTCATACTAGTGCTTAGATAATGATAGAAGGTTTAAGCAAAACTGAGACAATTTCTCAACTATTGGCGCGTTAATCGGGCATGAAACAAATATGTTTTGTGTTGATTCTTATAACCGTCTTTTCAAGTGGCTGCAACCAAAACCTAACGGACGAGTTTCCGGCCACATTCGAACAGACGTACTCAGTCACAGGAAATCAAGAAGCGAACCGCATAATTGCCCTGTCTGATGGAATTCTAATCTGCGGAACATCAACCGTAGGAAGCACCAAACAAGCATTTCTTATTAAGACTGATTTTGGTGGAAATCAAATCTGGAAAAGAGACTACGAGATTGGAACCGAGGGTTTTGGAATCAAGTTTACCGCGGATAACTCTTTTGTTTTAGTAGGTAGTTTCCTAACAATTCCACAAAGCAAGAATCTGCTCATGATGAAGCTCGACTTAAATGGGATTATGCTTTGGCAACGAACCTTCGGAGGAAATTTATCCGACACTGGGAGAGATATTATTGAGCTAGAAAATGGTGGTTATATGCTTATTGGAACAACCCAAAGTTTTGGCGCTGGCTCAGCAAGTATGTATGTGGTAAAAACTGACTCTGAAGGAAACGAAGATTGGAGCAGAACCTTTGGTGGTTCGGGTTTAGATGGCGGCTCAGAACTGGTTCAAACCTCCAGTTTTGAGGTGGCTTTACTTGGCTTCACAAATAGTTTCGGAGCTGGAGACCGCGATATCTATCTACAAACCGTAAGCACCGGGGGAGACAGCTTAGCTTCTTTTACAATTGGCGGAAACGGGTATGAAGAAAGTCAGGCTATTTCTAAAACCTCTGATGGCGGTTTCATTATGAGCAATCACTCGGCTAGTCTAGAACCACAACATTCAGTTTTGGCTACCAAACTAAACTCAAATTTCCAGAGGGATTGGGAGGTTGAATTCGGAACAAATTCTGCCCATGAAGGTGGTGAAGGTGTTTTTGCCGATTCCGAAGGAAACTTCATTTTTGTTGGAAGGACCAACAGCTTTGGAAACGATGAACAGGTTTACATCATCAAAACCACTAGCACAGGCGAAGTAATGGAGGAACTCAATTATGGTGAAGCCGGTGATCAACGAGGAAACGACATCGTAGAACACAATGGCTCTTATTACATAGTAGGTAATTCAACGGTAAACGGAGATTCTGACGTTTTGCTCATAAAACGCCCAATATAATTATTGAGAATCGTCCAGCTTATTTTTAGGCAGACGCTTAACTTCTTTCAAAGCTCTATTTACAATCCACTCTAGCTGACCATTTGAGCTGCGAAATTCATCCGCAGCCCATTTTTCTATGGCTTTCAGCGTCTCTGGTTCGAGACGTAACACAAACGGCTTCTTCTTAGGCATTTGCCTGAGTTTAACTTGTTTTCTCTAGCAACACACAGATTCCTGTGGTATGATCATAAGTCATGGAGATTGGACGATATCCCTTTCGGCATTCTTCGTTTAATCTAGACTCAAACTTCTCCGTCCCTTCAAACATTTTCTTCTTAAAAAACTGATACTTTTTCATTGCTGTTTAGTTATAAAGTGAACCCGTGTTTACCACTGGAGAAGCGCTCTTATCGGAACAGAGAACTACCATCAAATTGCTGACCATGGCTGCTTTTTTCTCGTCATCCAATTCAACTATCTTCTTTTGGCTTAATTCGGCTAAGGCCATTTCAACCATTCCAACTGCGCCCTCTACAATCTTACGTCTTGCAGCTACAATTGCCGTTGCTTGCTGACGTTGAAGCATTGCCCCAGCAATTTCGTTGGCGTAGGCCAAGTGACTTATCCGTGCTTCCAAAACTTCAATCCCTGCAATTGCCAACCTGCGATCCAATGCTTCTTCCAATTCATTGTTTACCTCGGCTCCGCCAGAACGTAAAGATGTTTCGCCTTCTTCCCCTTCTTCATGAAACTCGTCATACGGATAATGACCAGCCATTCTTCTCAATGCCGCTTCGCTTTGAATACCAACAAATTCTTGATATTCATTTACATCAAAAGCGGCTTTGTACGTGTCCTTCACGCGCCAGACCACAACCGCTCCAATCATAATAGGGTTTCCCAACTTGTCATTCACCTTAACCGGTTCGTTATCAAAGTTGTAAGCTCGTAATGAAATTTTACGTTTCACGTTAAACGGGTTTACCCAGAAAAACCCATCAGTTTTAACCGTTCCTTGATACTTACCAAAAAGGATAAGAACAGTTGATTGATTCGGGTTCACAATCATCAATCCAATCAACATTATGAATGGGACAAGGCAGAGTGGAAGAAACCCTGGTTGATGAAACACAGCAGTGGCAGCGATTATCGCCCCCAATGAAACAAGGATTAATGGCAACATTACCCATCCCGAAATTGGCTTTACTGTATTTTCTTCTTTCATAGCTTCTAATTTAATTTAACACTACAATGATATCACTATAGTATCACTTTTGCAAATAAAAAAAACCCACCCGCTTTCGCAGATGGGATTCTAAGTTTAAACCACAAAAAAAGCCCCACGAAAAACGTGAGGCCTTACAATGTTTATAAGATAATCTTACTTTTTATCCGCTCTTTCGTCAGATACAGTAAGCTTCTTTCTTCCTTTTGCTCGCCTAGATGCTAGAACGTTACGTCCGTTAGCCGAAGCCATTCTGCTACGAAAGCCGTGCTTGTTGCTTCTTTTTCTTCTAGATGGTTGAAATGTCCTTTTCATAACTCTTTCTTATTTGGGCGTGCAAAGATATACTTCGTTTCAGTTTCTGCAAACATATCTTATTTAAAATAGTTTGATTCAAATACCTTTGCGGTCGCAAAATGGCAAGAAGAAACAATTTAGACACAGAAGACCTTCCTAAAGTAAAGGTTTCGGGCGAAAACATAAAAAAAGTAAGCAGGCTTTTTAGCTACTTCAAACCACATCGCTTCAAGTACTATTTAGGCTTATTCTTCCTATTTCTTACTGGAATAACCGCACTCATCTTCCCAAAGCTTATTGGCGATATGGTTGATACTGCGGAGGAGGCTATGCTTGCAGACATTGACCGAATTGCCATTTTCCTGCTTATCGTATTCATTTTACAGGCCATTTTTTCCTTCTTCAGAATCTACTTGTTTGTTAACGTAACCGAGCACGTATTAGCCGATTTAAGGAAAGACACATACAACAAGCTCATCCGTTTGCCAATGTCTTTCTTCTCTCAGAATAGAGTTGGAGATATGAACAGCCGAATTGCTACAGACATTAATATGTTGTCTGATACGTTTACAACGGTGGTTGCTGAGTTCTTAAGACAATCGATGTTGATTGTTGGAGGCATTGCTTTTCTGGCTTACACTTCGGTTGAACTTACGTTAGTTATGCTTGGAATCGTTCCTTTGGTTGCTGTATTTGCTGTTGTGTTCGGACGGATTATTCGAAGAATTTCTAAGGAAACGCAAGACAGAATTGCAGAATCGAACACTATAGTTGAAGAAACCTTATCTGGAATTACCAATGTAAAATCGTTTGCCAACGAGATGTTTGAAAGCGCTAGATATGCGACTAGCACCGAATCAATCATAGAAAAGGCACTTCAGGGTGCTAAAGCTCGTGGCTTTTTTGCATCGTTCATCATTCTCGCCTTATTCGGTTCTATTGTAGGTGTAATTTGGTACGGGGCCAGATTGGTTAATCAGGACGAAATGAGCTTTGGAAACTTGATTCAATTTGTACTATACTCTGTATTTGTTGGTGCTTCAATTGGCGGAATTGCAGAAATGTATGCACAGATTCAGAAAGCAATGGGTGCCGCTGAGCGTATTCTCGAAATAATGGATGAAGTTCCTGAACCTTACGAAGCACCTAACTCAGAAACTGGCAAAGTTGCTATTTTAGGTCATTTGAAATTTGATAATGTAAAATTCAGATACCCGAGCAGACCTGATATTGACGTACTAAATGGCGTAACATTCAAGGCTGACAAAGGCGAGACCATTGCATTAGTTGGTCCTTCAGGTTCTGGCAAATCTACCATCGCTTCTTTGGTGCTTCGGTTCTATGACCCAGTGTCTGGCTCCATCACTATTGATGGGATTAACTCCCGAGAAATGGGACTAGAGTTCCTTAGAAACCAGATGGCTATCGTACCACAGGATGTAATCTTATTCGGAGGTACTATCCGAGAGAATATTGAATACGGAAAGCCAGGAGCTTCTCTTGAAGAAATTGAAGCAGCGGCTAAGAATGCTAATGCACACATATTTGTAGATAGTTTCCCTGATAAATATGACACCATTGTTGGTGAAAGAGGAATTCAACTTTCGGGTGGTCAACGGCAGCGGATTGCCATTGCGAGAGCAGTTCTTAAAGACCCAAGGATTCTCATTTTAGATGAAGCTACAAGCTCTTTGGATTCTGAGTCTGAACGGTTGGTTCAAGAAGCATTGGATAAGCTGATGGTAGGTAGAACATCTCTCGTGATTGCGCACAGATTATCTACGATCAGAAAAGCAGATAGAATTCTTGTTCTCGATAAAGGAGTAATCACTGAAAACGGGAAACACGAAGATCTTCTTGAGAAAGAGGATGGCATGTACAAAGGCCTTCTTGAGCTTCAGATGCAAGCTTAAAATTTAGGAATCCAAACAACCTTTTTGGTTTCGAAGAATTCTTCTTTGAACGTATCGGACAAATTGTAAAGGTTGGCCTTAACCTTGGCTTCTATTATCTCTTCGGTCAAATCTCCACCTTTCAGGCAAATAAGTCCTTTTACACTCGATTTGCTTTTGGCGTCTAGCTTTCTAAAAAGCCAATGCTTGAGTTGACCTAACCTAGCCACTGCACGCGTAACAACTACATCATACTTATCGCTCCCCTCCTCCATTCTACCGTGCACAGCTTTAACGTTCTTTAGACCGATAGAATCGGCTACACCGTTGGCTACTTTAATCTTCTTGCCAATACTATCTACCAACATAAAATCGCATTCTGGGAACATAATAGCCAGCGGAATTCCCGGAAAACCACCACCCGTTCCAACATCCAGAATTTTGGTTCCTGGTTCAAAATCAACAATCGTTGCTATAGCTAAAGAATGCAAAACGTGGCGCTCGTAGAAAAGATGAAAATCCTTTCTTGAAACCACATTTATCTGTGTGTTCCATTCTAGAAAAACATCATACAGCGCTTCAAATTGCTGCTTTTGTTTGTCCGTAAGACCATCAAAATACTTAAGGATAATCTCCCAAGAAACAGGAGTTTCACTCATTGGAATTAAATTTTATCCTTACTGTTTTTAAGGATATTGTAAAGGAATTCTCTTGCCCTAAACAACTGCGCTTTCACTGTTCCCAATGGTAGGTCTAGCTCTTTCGCTATCTCTTCATAAGAGTACTCCTTGAAGTAACGAAGTTCAACCAGAGTTCTGTACCGTGGCTTCAGTTTTTCAACCACTCCGTGCATCAAAATCTTCTTTTGCTCCCTGATGTATGCTTCTTCTGGGTTCAACGTTCCAGATGGAACATCCATAGTCATTGTTCCGCCATCACTTCCTTCAAGTGGCTTATCCAATGAGAGCAAGTTCTTCTTCTTTTTTCTGATGAAGTCAATGCAATTATTAGATGCAATTTTAAAAAGCCAAGTGCTAAAAGCGTAGTTAGGAGTATACTGATGAAGCTTATTAAAAGCCTTACCAAATGCCTCGATTGTCAAGTCATCAGCATCGTCTCGGTTATTCACCATTTTCAAAAGCATAAAGTATATGCTATCGCGATAACGCTCCATCAATTGAGCATACGCCTTCTGATCTCCACTATCTATTGCCGCTCTAACCAAGCGGTAATCCAGCATAGCTTTATCGGACAAATCTGGGTTAACTTCTACCTCCATCTAATCGGTGATTTTACTCGGTTTGATATTGCTATTGCTGTATTGAAAAATGGCGTGAAAAAGTCGCCTAGTAGCGAAAATAGCAAAAGATCACCCTCGTCCAAGAAGCGCACTACCACTCTTATTATCGATAAATGAACTCCCCACTTGAGAGTAATTCCACAAAGTGCCAACCAATACATTGTTTCCATCGACAAAACTCCGAAAAAGCTCACATAAAACAACAAATGAAAGAATGTGAATAGCCCCAAAATTAATTTTGAAAAAAGCGAATAATAGCTCCCCGTAGACAAGTGCCTGCGCTTTTGAAGCATCCAAGCGGAGAAATTCTCAACTGGTTGAGACCTAGTATGTGTGTCATTCCTTATCTCAATAACCGTATTCTTTCCTGTGGAGACTTCGTTGACCAGTAAGTCATCATCTCCGGATGCAATATGACGATGTTTGACAAAGCCTTTGGTCTGAAAAAAGAGCTCCTTATTGTAGGCCAAGTTTCTACCAACCCCCATATATGGCATGCCCGCTAATGCGTAAGACAAATATTGCATAGCGATGTGAACAGACTCGTAACGGTATAACTTATTAAAGAACCCTTTCTGCTTTTCAAACCCACCGTATCCTAATACTATCTGTTTTTCTCCGGATAATCCGTTGGCCATATAACGCAGCCAGCGGTTAGAGTTTGGCTGGCAATCGGCATCAGTAAAAATCAAATTTTCAAATTTAGCGCCTTTTATCCCCAACGAAATGGCAAATTTCTTGCCGCGCATATTGGCGTTTTCCGATGTGAGATTGATAACCCTTAAGTGAGAATATTTCTTTTGCCAAGCATGAAGAAGTAGTTCAGTCTCATCTCTAGAATGGTCATTTACCACAATCACTTCAAACTCGGGATAGTCTTGTTCTAAAATAGACTGCAGATTCTTTTTCAGGTTTTCTTCTTCGTTCCAAGCACAAATGATAACAGAAACTGGCTTTGGCTTTCTGTCTACATCTCTTGGGTTATAAAATGCCAAACGAACAAAAAAGAACAGGTAATAGAACAGTTGCGCGCTCAGCGAAACCAAGAAAATGGCAACAGTAATCTGCTGCCAAATTGGTAAAGACTGAAAATCGAACAAGCCCATCATAATTTGAGGCAAAACTAACCATAGGCCGAAGGGCATTTAAGTACATTTGGACGATTTTATGAACATGGGACTTACGTTTAAACTTACGCATACCGACCCCGATTCGAAAGCTCGAAGAGGACAACTAAAAACTGATCATGGGGTGATTGAAACCCCCATTTTTATGCCTGTGGGAACCCTCGGCACAGTAAAAGGAATTCACCAAACGGAATTGATAAATGAAGTGAAAGCTGAGGTTATTCTTGGTAACACGTACCACCTTTATCTACGACCGGGCATAGAAACGCTGGAGCAAGCCGGTGGTTTGCACAAGTTTATAAGTTGGGACAAACCAATTCTTACCGATAGTGGTGGCTATCAGGTTTATTCTTTGGCTCATAAGAGAAAAATTACGGAGGAGGGCGTAACATTTGCTTCTCATATCGATGGCTCGAAACACTTTTTCAGCCCCGAATCTACTATGGACGTTCAGCGTTCTATTGGAGCCGACATTATTATGGCATTTGATGAATGCACACCTTACCCCTGCGATTACGACTACGCTAAGAATTCGTTAGCAATGACGCATAGGTGGTTAAAACGATGCTGTGACCGTGTTGATTCAACCGAAGGAATGTACGGTCATCATCAGTCTCTTTTCCCAATTGTGCAAGGCTCTACTTACACCGATTTACGGAAAGAAAGTGCTGAGGTGATTGCCTCGTTTGAACGCGAAGGAAATGCTATTGGCGGTCTTAGCGTTGGAGAACCAGATGACGAAATGTACGCGATGACTGAAGTTGTTTGCGACATATTACCAAAGGATAAACCGCGCTATTTAATGGGTGTTGGCACACCTGCAAACTTGCTAGAAAACATTGCACTTGGTGTGGATATGTTTGACTGCGTGCTTCCTACAAGGAACGCTCGTCATGGTCTCATTTACACTTGGGAAGGTCAAATGAACATGAAGAACAAAAAGTGGGAACGCGATTTTTCTCCATTGGATGCAAACGGAACTTCATCTGTTGACGCTTTATATAGCAAGGCTTACGTACGGCACTTATTTGCTTCTAAAGAATTACTGGGGCCGCAGATTACCAGCATTCACAATTTAGCTTTCTATTTAGAGTTAATGCGTCAGGCCAGGCTGCATATTGAAGCCGGAGATTACAGAAAATGGAAAGACCGAGTTGTACCCAAATTGCTTACTCGATTATAGCGTAAGGTGTTTACCCGAATAGACAGATATATCCTAAAGCAGTTCCTCGGAACTTTCTTTTTTACCATCGCGCTAATTTGCTGCATTACAATTGTATTCGACCTATCGGAGAAAATTGACAGTTTCATTGACCATCAACTTTCCTTCTGGACTATTGTATCAGAATACTATATCTATTTCATTCCTTATTTCGCAAACTTATTTAGTCCGCTTTTCATTTTTGTAGCTGTAATTCTCTTTACGTCAAGGATGGCCTATCGTTCAGAAATTGTGGCTATTCTCTGTAGTGGCGTTAGCTTTTACAGAATGCTGGTTCCGTACATGCTTGGTTCTGCTGTATTGGCGAGCATCAGCTTTGGATTAAACCATTTTATAATTCCCAAAGCAAATGAAAAGCGAATCCTATTTGAAAACACGTATATCAATAGACCTTACAAATTCTATGGGCGCAACCAGCACTATCAAGTAGAACCAGGCACATTTATTTACTTCGACTCTTACAGTGCCGAAAGAATGACTGGGTACAAATTTGCGCTTGAAAAGTTTGAGGACGGTATTTTGAAGTACAAGCTCATTTCGGACCATATAGTGTACGACACCACCATCAACATGTGGAGCGTAAAAAAATACTATGAACGTACGTTTGATGGTGTGAAGGAATCGGTAGTTGAATCAGCGCAATTTGACACCGTGTTTCCATTTCACCCAAAAGACTTTGGCCAACGATTAAAGATTGTGGAGGCTATGGATTACTGGCAATTGAACCAGTTTATCGAAACTGAAGAAATGCGTGGATCAAACTACCTGGATTTTTTCAAGGTAGAACGTGCTCAACGAACTTCATTACCGTTTGCTGCCTTTGTACTAACAATTATTGGAGTGAGTTTGGGCAGCAGGAAAGTGCGTGGCGGAATTGGAATGCACATTGGTTTGGGTCTGCTCCTTAGTTTTTCTTATATCTTATTTATGCAGGTGTCTAAAACCTTTGCAATTGAAGGAAGCATGCCCGTTACTTTGGCCGTTTGGATTCCTAATATTATGTACCTCGGATTAGGGTTGGTTTTGCTTTACAAAGCGCCTAAATAAGTAGAACTCCTACTTCTTCGGTTTATCAGAAACCAGCATCGTAATAGCGGCATTCATTACCTCAACATCGTTGGCATCACGCACCGAAACCTGACAGATAACTTTATCACAGGTATCCCATTCTACTGCGCTCAGATCGCAAATTGCGGTTAAATCAGTGGAAGCTTTCTTCACATAATTCACTGTCATTCCAACAGGAATCCATCTTCTGTGTTTGGGAATAGAAGCTTCCATGAGAATCCCTCCTGTAAACTCGCACAGGTTGCACATGGCAATGGCATGCACGGTTTTAAGGTGATTATGCACCGCTCTCCGCTTGCGCATAGAAGACTTCATGTAATTAGGCCGAAGCTCAATTACTCTTGGTTTTATAGTGGTAAAATAGGGTGCAAAACGAGCCAGTATTCCAGAGAATATTCGATTCCCAAAAGGTACTTTTCTGAGTTTTTCTTGTGTGGCGAGAATTCGGTTTTGAGACATATCTAAAGTTAACTAGGCTGATTAAAATCAAGATTACTGATTACGTTCCAGAAAGCGGGAAAACTCTTTGCAACAACCTCAGGGCTTTCAATCTCAGTTTCCATCTTACTAGAAAGAACAGCGGCACTCATTACCATTCGATGATCGTTGTACGTCTTTATGTCAGCCGTTTTAGCAGTAATGACTCCTGAGATTTTCAAACTATTAGAAGTTGATTCAACTTGTAGTCCTAGTTTTTTTAGTTCAATTTGTAATGCTGAAATTCGGTCTGTTTCTTTTATTCTGAGATTATCAAGTCCTGTTAGTTTCAACTCCTTACCAAGACTGGCAGCCA
>JBLHEU010000012.1:0-25617 GCA_047614525.1 Bacteroidia bacterium
TTCTTGTCGTCAACGGACCAGCTTTCTGCAGCTCCAGGAATGACCTTAAGTGACTGTGGGTCTAAGTTTAGCAAACCGCAATGTAAATGAGTTCCAATTTCTGACGACACCGCACTCGTGATCATGCTCGGCAAATAGGATTCCACGTTATTCGAAACCGCAACGTTTAGCGTCCCACCAAGTTCAACGTCTCCCTTTGCAACTCGTTCGTTTCCACTACTGGCAATTCTTTCGCAAGAATAAAACGTAACTGTTGCAAGAAATATCAGTACAAATGCAGGCGTAAATGAAGTTTTCATCTTTTTGTGCTTACACAAGATTAACGGTTATAGACATGGAATGCAATACGGCAAACTGTCGAATTTTCAATGTCTTGAATCAAAATCTAGTTTAGGCACGCGTTTTGAATTACCTTCGCAACCGCGTATTATTGCCTGTTACTAACAAGTTTTCAACACAAATGACACGATTCGTACTTAGCACAAAGCAAATTCTTACTGTATTACTTATTCTTTGTGCCGCTCCGACTTTCGCTGGAACCATCCTTCTTGAAGGAAATTATCATGGTAGAAACCTATATGTTCAGAATCCTTTTGCTTCTGAAGGTGTCGGTTTTTGCACTTTCGAGGTTAAAGTAAATGGGCAAACCACCACGGACGAAATAAATTCAAGCGCTTACGAAATTGACCTTAGTTTCTTCCAGTTAGAGCTCGGTTCTGCTGTTGAAATTAGAATTTCTCACAAAGACGATTGTAAACCTAATGTTGTCAATCCGGAGGTCTTGAAGCCGATGAGCACATTTGAAACTGCTTCAATGGGGATTAGCAAGCAAGGTTTATTAGAGGTTACTACGACAAACGAAACAGGTAAACTACCATACATCATTGAGCAATTCAGGTGGAATAAGTGGGTTGAGGTTGGTGAGTTTGAAGGAAAGGGAAATCCAGAAAAGAACGACTACGAAGTTCAGTTAAGCACAATTCATAACGGTCAAAACCGATTTAGACTGAAGCAAAAAGACCACAGAAGTAAGCCACGTTATTCTTTTGAAGGCAAGCTTAATTCGCCATTACCTGATGTTACTTTCCAACCTGGAGACGGAAAGAAGGCTGCGGAAGCAATCAACTTCTCTGACATTACACTGTATGAAATTTACAACGGATATGGCAACATTGTGTCGAAAGGCGTAAGCAAACGGGTTGATGTAACTGGGCTGGAAAAAGGTGTTTACTACCTTAACTACGGAACCAAAACAGGAACGTTTAAGCACTAGGGTTCCTAACACTTAAATTCACAAAAAGCCGATTCGATTGAGTCGGCTTTTTTATTTTGCGGTATGGAACACATCGAACATATTGGCATAGCCGTTAGAGATTTAGAACAGTCTATTCTTGTTTACGAACGCCTGTTGAACACCAAATGCTACAAGCGCGAAGAGGTGGCTTCCGAGAACGTGATAACGGCTTTTTTTAGGGCTGGAAACAATAAGATAGAGTTGCTACAAGCTACTTCTGAAGAAAGTGCTATCCATTCATTTATAGAAAAGCGTGGCGAAGGCATTCATCACATTGCTTACAGCGTAAAGAACATTGAATCAGAAATGGTGAGGCTTAAGTCTGAAGGGTTTCGGTTGTTGAATACCGTGCCTAAAAAAGGGGCGGATAATAAGCTAATTTGTTTTGTTCACCCAAAAGACGCGTCAGGCGTTTTAACTGAGCTTTGCCAGGAAACTTCAGAATAAATCGAGGATTGTTTCTCCTTTGTCTGCTCTAAGGTGATACGCGTTTAAACCAACTTGTCTCGCTCCATGTATGTGCTGAGGAGAATCATCGATAAAAAGTGTTTCTCTGGGGTTATAGTTCTGCTCGGCTAGTACACTTTCGAAAATTCGAGCCTCTGGCTTTCTCATTCCCATCTCGAAAGAATAGTAGAGCTTATCGAAATACCTACTCAAGTCTGCCATCTGATGATTTTGCTTTAAGTATTCAGAAAACGAATCAATGTGGATGGCGTTGGTGTTACTTAACAGAACCATGTTTTTCTCATTAGAGAGCTTTTCCAAAAGCAATAATCTTTCTGTCGGCACATCAAGAAGCATCTCATTCCAAGCTTTGTCAATTTCAACATCAGAAAGCCCCAAACTGAAAGCCTCCCTTATTCCATCCCTAAAGGCATTGGAGTCCATTTCACCACGTTCATACTCGTCAAATAGGTTAATCTGCTGCAACTGAGAATACTTTGCCTCAAAATCACCTGACCCATGTTTTTGAAAAGCAGAAATAGAACGCTGATAATCAAGATTGAGAATTACCCCTCCAAGGTCGAAAATGATGTTATTGAAGTCTTTTAGATGCATTTATTCCTATTGTTTGAGAGCGACCAAATATATACTTTTGGCTTCCGCTTAAATTGAGCGGAAATGTCGCAAGACATGGGCCTATAGCTCAGCTGGTTAGAGCACTTGACTCATAATCAAGGGGTCCCAGGTTCAAGTCCTGGTGGGCCCACCATCAATAAAAAGCAGTTACATCTTTTAGATGTAACTGCTTTTTGCTTACTCAAAAGCTCCAACCTGTTCCAAAATTGAAGTAAACTCCGTCTTGTGAATATGATACAGCTGGAACCACCATCAAGAAATCTAAGATGTTAAGTGACAAAGAACCGGTGTAGCCTGCATGCCATTTCTGAGATCTCTGTCCAGGAAACCAAACTCTGCCTACATCTGCCGCTAGGCCAATGCCAATTTTCATTGGTAGAATTCTATTCTTCCAATTCACAACTGGAATTCGCCATTCGAAGTTGGTGTAGAAAACCTTATCTCCAGTAAAGCGGTCATTTCTAAATCCACGCAGATATGTGTTTACTCCAAGCGTTGAATAATGGTAGAACTCTGGTGAGCCACCAACGTATTCGAACCCAACCCTTGTTGCCAACGTTGGACGCCATTTGTTGCCAAATGTGAGATAGTACGAAAGTGATGTTTTTACTCCATAGTTACTTTTTGAGCCATTCAACTGTCGGCTCCAGAAAGGCTTAAGGTTGAAAATAATTCCCCGAGTTGAATTGAGAATATTGTTGGTTGTATTGACTTCATACTCAGCAAAAACCCCTGCATAATAACGGAACTCAAAATCATCCGGAGCGAAGTTTTCGGTGTCAACTTCTGTAATTCTGTTGTTAAACTGTATAATCCTATTAAGATTGAATGAAGGGCCAAGTTTTACGCTGTGTTTTCCTGTATTGCTGATGTATTTGAAGAATGGAGAAATGAACGACTGGTTCATTCTCACCCAATTATGTCTGCGACCAGCAGTTGCAGAAAGCTCTGTGTTGTTTCCATACCCGAAAAAGCTCTGATAAATGGGCTGTGCAAAGCTTGCTTCAGCACCCAAACCAATTGTTTGAAATATCAGTTTAGTGTAATCGAACTCATAGTTAACCTGAAAAGCTTCTTGCCCACCTGGTGCTACTCTAAAGTTGAATTTGTGGGTTGAGGCATAGGGCAGTTTACGGAAACCGTATCTGGTCACATTCAATCCAGCGCCTATCCAAACACCATCATCTACGGTGTATCCTGCAGAGAATGTCGGCTTAGCCCTATCGTAAAGAAAATCGGTTCTGTTATACGAGTTGTTGCCTATTCTGTCGTTGAAATATTGAGCTGTTATCTGCTTTTCAGAATTAACGCGCATGCCTTCTTTGTCATCAAACAATTTGAACCAACCTGTATGCGGATTGTCGTTTCTCAGCACGTCTTTTCCCAGCCCGCCAATTACTCGTACCCGAATCGGGGATCGCTCGTTTCCCTTTACTTCTACCCTATCTTTTCCTTCTAACGCGTAGATGTTTATAGTCTTCGTTTCGTTTCTCACAAAGGTTCTTGAAAAAGCAAGTTTTCGGTTTTTCTTTTTGTCTTTGTAGAACCGCTCAATTGTGAGCGAACGGTCATCGTTTACGGTAACCACAAACTCATCATCATCATCGGTACCAACCACATTCACGTATTTACTAATAAGGTTGTAATGTCTCTTGGCAAATCGTTTGAGCCTAGCTCTTCGAGATTTCAGTTTTAAAGCAAACTCTTCCCCGTTTATGTGCCTAACTTCCTTTGGAATAGCGAGCATGGCGCTATCAATAATGCCATCAGAAATATCTCCTGTGAATTCATCAATAATTGTTTCCCAATCTTTCCAATCAAGTTCGGTTATGTAATATCTGTCGAAATACCTGGCGTTAAATGGTTGTCCTTTTATCGCTATATACCGCTTTCGAAAAGGCACAAATCTCCTCTCAAAAAGTGTGTAAGCAATGCTGGGAACAAGCCCGTTCATTTTGTAAAATGCTTGGTCGCGGTCTCTCGGAATTGGTCGATAAATTGTCTTGTCTTTTTCCTTGAAAGACGCCCAACGCCATTGATCATCGTGACGATCCCAATCATGAACCCACAAATCGAAAAGTCGTGCGCGAAGCGTGGCTTCTTGATCCACCTGATGATGTGGTTTTTTCTCAAGGTTTAGAATCAGGTCGTTGTAGCCAACTATCTTCTTGCTATTGCCAAAATGAGAATCCTTGCTTCCATCCTTGGTTGGGCGGTCCTCCATCCAGTACAGTTCGTTCCCAAATGATTTATTAAACGCTCCCAAACCAGCTTGTTTAGGCACGTAATACAACTTCGCATTGGTGTGATAAATGCCAAGAGCGTTTGAAAGCGAGACAATTGGTAGCCCTCCGTAGGTGTAATTTGCAACCGTTTGATCCCTCAAGATGTTCGCGGCTTTAAGTTTTTGCATGTTTACAGGAAGCACATTCGCCAAGTCCTTATTTACGGATCGCATGGCATACTGCTTGCCGTCCTTATCCTTTAGTCGAAGTGAGTTGGAGGCAAAACCACCACCTTTTAGTATGGGTGTCAATCCACCAGCATATTCGGTTATGTCAAGTACTGGAACAGTAACTGGAGTGGTCCAAACATCGCGGTACGCGCTTCCCATGAAAACACGTCCGAATTTGGACATCTTGTACCCTGCGTAGGCTGGAGCTAGAAAACTGTCGGTCAATGCCTCTGTGTAAGTAGTATCCAAATCATCGAATTGAATTTTCGACTTCGTGATTTGCTGTTCAAATAACTGCTGATTGTCCTCATCGAAAAATGCCAAGTGCATTGACCCATCCGACATTTGCTTGAGTTGCGTGTAACCCATTTTGCTGGATACAAACGGAGAAGCATCACCTTTCCTAACGTAAGATGATTGGCTTCCAGAGCCGCTGACGATGTAATGATGCCAACCTGGATTGTGGTATTGTAAACTGTTATCATGGCCTGAAACAAAAATGAGCCCCCTATGCTGTCCGGCTGCATCAAGCAAACCTTCGGTTAATTGCTTGTATAGTGGGTGATCGATGTCTTGTTTGTTGCCAAGACCTTGTCTCATTAGTGGATAAACGGAACCAACACCGGGTAACGGAATGTACAGTAATGGATGGAGATCCGTTAGAGGAAAAAGGTGCTGTTTCCAAGAATATTTACCACCATGATTTCCATTGGAATGGATTGGATGATGCATGAAAACCACCATCTGTTCGTGGCGATATTCATTGATTAATTCTGCAACACGTTTCAGCCATTCGCCACGAGTTTTTACCCCACAACCTTGGTTCATGTCTGGCTCATTTTCCCAATCTTCTAGCCACCACTGGCTATCAATAAACATGAAAACCAAACCGTCATTTACCTCAACAATCTCTGGGTCGCCACAGGCTTTGTTCGGGTAGAACTTTATGTCTTTGGTCTTCTTTTGGTGTTTTTGAACGTAATCTTCTAGCCGTTTTACCGCGGCTCTACCGTGGGGTTTTCCATTATTCCAATCTTGATTTCCTGGAATGAAATAAGTCTTGCCCTTGTATTTCCGAGCCACCTCAATTTGCTCATCAACTATTTTCTCTGCCGCTTTACGTTTACGTTTTCTTTTCTTTTTCGGCATCCCATCTGGAGAAACGTTGTTTCCCAAAAAGACAACAGAGCTATGTTTTCCCTCCTTTTTGAGTTTGTCTTCGAGGGCGTTTAACGCGGCTTTTTCGCCATTTCCTGCATCACCAATCATGTAGATTGTATGTTCCACTTCGGCATCTTGCGCAAAAACAAGAGCCGATGTAATCAAAATCAGAAAGAGCGAAAGTCCATGCTTCACTTCCATTCTTCTTTGTCAATTAGTTGTCCATCTGGAGCAATCACCAAATCACGTTTTCCTTTCTTTTTTTTCTCAACCTCTACATCGTAAAACCAACCTTTTTTATTGTGATGAACCTCTTCTAATTCTACAATTTCATCCTTATCGGCATGTTCCTTTACCGTGTGTTTTACTGCTGGTGGTAAGTCTTTCCACTCAATGCTCCGCTCGGTTTCAATCCAAACACCGCTTTGCGTAAAATCCGCACGATAATGAGAACCATTCATCTTAAAATGAGCTTCCTGATTTCCGTTTCTGTCCGAATTCCACTCAACTTTCTTGGCATTAGGATAAAGCTTTTTAAGTTCCTTGTTGGGGTCTTGAGCACCGCAACTTGTGGCGAGTAAAAGGGAGAATAGTAAAGTGAAGTAATGGAACATTGAATAGTTTCTAGTGTAAAAGTCTCAAAAAAGACACGGTAGGTCTTCTTTTAGCCACCAAATGAACATGTTTTATCTGCTCGTTAAAAAATCACAACCTTAGAACACAATTCCTGCCGTCATGGTTTCGTTAATTAACCCCTACTTTGACACAACAATGGCTACCCCCAAGTCGTCTCTTATTTATATTCCGGACATAAGCGGCTTTACCAAATTCGTTACTGAAACGGAAATTGATCACAGCACTCATATTATTGAAGAGCTGCTTGAAATTATCATCGATTCGAATGAGATAAACCTAAAGGTCTCAGAAATTGAAGGAGATGCTGTTCTATTCTACCGATTTGGAGAACCACCAACTGCGGAGGAAATTGTAAAGCAGTCGAAAGATCTGTTTATACGGTTTCATGAACATCTGAAATTGTATGAACGCGATAGGGTTTGCCAATGCGGAGCTTGCTCTACGGCTCAAAACCTCACGCTTAAAATGGTTGCTCATTATGGTGAGTTGAACGAAGTAAAAGTTCGAGACAGAAGTAAACTCCTTGGCGAGGCTATGATTGTGGCGCATCGGCTTTTGAAGAATGACGTGAATAACGATGAATATTTGCTTCTGAGTGGGAAGTATCTAAATGCTTTGAGTTCGAATATTGATTTGGCCGATCAGGATTGGATTGATTTGAAAAAGGGGCAGAGTACTTATGGAGAAATTGGTTCTATATAATACCATTATACGATTTTAACTCCGCTGAGGAAATTTGTAAATGAGCCTCCTGAAAGAGCTTCGATTGAAAAATCTGATTACCACATAGTTACAAGTGATGTAGTTAAGGCACCTATAAAATTCTTGCATGAAGTGGTATCAAACCCTGTTTATAAATCCAAAATCGGAAACATCGAAATAGAGGAGGACGTAACTTTAGTGCCTAGAGTTGGGTCAAAGCATGTGTGCATTCTGCCAAGCGGAGCGCTTCATTTTGAAGCAATTGAAAGTCAGATTAGCGAAGGGCACGTTGAGTACGGGGAGAGTGCCAAGAACCTTCCAATTTTGGGAGAAGCCAACATCATTAACATATTAGATAGGATAGATGACACCACTACCCAACTTACCATTGAGCTTCATTATTTTCCTAAAACTTTCCTTGATAAATTGAAGTATCGATTTTTAACCCCGCTGCTAAAAAGAAGTTCAAAAAAAAGCTTTTCAAGATTTAAAGATTACGCTGAGAAAAACGTTCCAATTAGTTAGCTCACATTGACCAAAAGGCGTATCCATACGCAATTACAGATGCGATCATTCCGTACATGAATATGGTGTAACATAACCTCAAGTATCGGTACTTCTTGTTCAGCACTTTGCCCAAGTAATACATGTCTCTGGTTAGTGATCCATAGAGAAAATCATTGTCTTCCATCATCTGCTTCATTCCGTCTTCGTAATCCTCCAAGTCCATGCTATGGAAATTGCCAAAAAACAAGAGGTTAGAACGCTTGTTAGCAATGTCTTGTTTTGACGATAGCCCCTTGTTAATCACTGGTCGGGTTGAAAGTGTTGCCAAAACTATGGCGGCCAAACAGGTTCCTAAAAGAACTAGTGTTGGCATAATTAAATGAGCATTAGTATCAAGCTTTGGTATTAAAACCGTGAGCGTAACAGATATTATCATCGCATTGATACTCAGCATGATATTCGCCTTACTATCTGCCATAGAACTCAAATTGATATGGGTTCTCGCACCCGCTCTGAACATGGTTTCCACCCCTCGACTGTAGGCTTTCGGCTTCGGTTCTTTGACCTTTTTATTCTTTTTCTTTTCAGCTACATCAGTGCTTGAAACTGCGGGAACTTCAGGTAAATCTTCTTGCATTTGCTTTAGCTTTTCAATGTTCTTTTGCTTTTTAGGCTCAAATAGTTTTCGTCCAGTTTCTGTAATGTACTGATGATTGGAAAGAAACTTAATCTCGTCTGCTAGCCAGTCACCATCTGGTGAATACAAGGCACAGGTTTCTGCCATTTCCTTTCTGAGATTGCCAGTGGATTGCAAATAGTCTTCACTCCCTACTCCACTCAAATCTGCATCGCATAGATATTCGCCAAGCTTGCTTTGTGGCTTCTGAGGGTATTTAGTATCTGCAATTGCTTTACAAACCACCTCAATTCCATAAGCATCATATTGCTTATCCAACAGGAAGGCCTTTGCATATTCGACACTCCTAACCTCATGGTCTTTGTGTCCTTGAATGTAGCCCGTATCGTGAAACCAACCTGCAATCAGCAGCCTTTCTGTTTCTAGCTCCGTTAACTCTGCCTCCTCGGCCAATAAATGACAATGCCTCACTACGTTTTGAGTGTGCGCCAGATTATGATACGTGTACTTGGCGTCCAATTGGTTTTGGATTAACCCTGAAGCATGATTTTCTATTTCTTGAACAAGCATATTCACTTAATCGAAACTACGCACGTTTTAGTGTGCTTAACGGAACTTTTTCCACCTTACCTCTCAGGTCAATTGAACCAATGCTAATCAGTTCAAACTGATTTTGATGATCTAGCAAGTGGTACAATTCATCAGAAAGAAGCAAGTTAACTTTGTATTGATTACACTGAGCTTGAATTCTAGCGGCTGTATTGAGTACGTCTCCAGAATAAACGATGTCTTTCTTGATTACACCAACTTCACCAGCGGTAACCTGACCGAAGTGCAAGCCCGCTTTAAACTCTGGAGAGCAACCGTACTCTTTCAAATAATGTGGTGCTAATTCTTTCAAGTGGTCCTCAACTTCGAGAAAACACCTTACGCAACTTGCGTTTTTCAGCCCTCTTTCTAATGGCCACGAAAGCACAACCTCATCCCCTACATACTGATAAATTTCACCTCCGTACTTAAGAATGGTAGGAGTGACTTCTGCGAAAAGATCGCGAAGCAAATTGAAGTACTCATGATGTCCAATCTTTTCTGCTATGCTTGTTGAGGAACGCATATCTAGAAACATAAAAACGCGCTGTTCATCTTTAGGTGTGTGGTACTGTCCACGCAAAAACTTAATGAGTATTCCTGGTCCGAACTTATCGTTCACCTGAAGAAAAAAAAGTGTTGAAAGGGTTATAAAACCCCATAATATAAAGTACAGCAACACGGTAATGTCTGTAACGAACTCAAAAATTGTCCAAAACATCTGATCAAAAGAAGCATTAGCACCTCGATAAAAGCGAGCTATAACGAAGACATTTATCACCATTATCATCCCAAAAACGGTCAGGTACATAATAGCTGTAACAAGCATAGAATAATAAAATGGCCTTTTTCTGAATAGCGTACCGTTAACCCAAACCAATGTTGATCCACTTACAATCCCTGCCATTATAGAAGTAAGTACGCCAGTAAACAATTGTCGCTCATGGTTGAATAATACCGAAGGGCCTAGACTGAACGGTGAGTGCAATACGGAGTGAACAAACGTGGTAAGAAACAATGACACCAAGGCATACACCACCGTAATAAGGAAGACTTTACCAATGTTAAGGCGTATTTGTGGTGGGACTCGCATTACGGGCTCAAGTTAACTAATGGTGTATCATGACAACCATTCTATTCGAAAGTCCCCTCTAAATTTGGCTTCTTCGTTTCGACTTTTGCATGGATTATTGTTTCCTTTGAATCATAAACAAAAACCTAAAACAATGAAGAAATTATTTGCCCTGGGCCTTCTGGTTATTGCTTCAGCCACATATGCTCAAGACAAAATCACCATCAAGGAAGAAATGGTTGCAATTGATGGCATAAGCAAAAACTGTCTTACAGTTATGCTGTTAGATGCTAAAACCGATGACGTTAAAAAAGCTTGGAAAAAGCAACTGAAAGATTTGAAAGGCAAGGTGTCTGACAAGACCATCATATTTGGTGATGACTGCAAATCGAAGGAAATGGGCGACAACTCTTTTGACGTTTATTCTCTTGTAGAAGAAGCAACTGACGAAGGTGTTAGACTAGTTGTTGCCTTCGATCTTGGTGGCGCTTATTTGAGTACCGCAGCTCACTCTGAAAAATACCCAGTTGCTGAAAAATTGGTTTACGCTTTTGCTGTTGAGCAATCCAAAACGGTGTTGTCTAGCGAGATAGAATCAACTCAGAAAATCTTGAGGGGGTTTGGTAAGGAACTGGCTGGTCTTGTGAAAGAAAAAGTAGAACATGAATCGGACATTGCTGAGTACGAAAAGAAGATTGAAGAGGCCAAAGGTGCCATTATAAAAAACCTTGCAAATCAAGCAAACAAGACAACTGAAATTGAGGGTATGAAAGCTGCTGTTGTAGACCTTGAAGTAAAGCTAAAAAACATCAAGTAACCTTTAGTTAAAATCAATGAAAAGCGGCTTCGTTCGCTTTTTTTTGTCTATGAATCATGAAGCTTAGCCTTTCAACCTTAAGCCTCCTTTTATGCCTGAATTCCATTGGCCAAAACTGGAACATAACCGAGGTGAACAACCTTCCTGAACGCGTTTCAAATAATGCGGTGTGCGAGGGGTTTTCGCAAGACGGAAACTTTGTTTATTCGTTCGCAGGAATTGACTCTTCTCTAGAGTCCTCTAGTATTCATCTGAAATCTTGGAGGATGAATACCCAGACCTTGCAAATTGATCCGCTTCCTGATTTACCAGACACCTTAGGAAAAGTTGCGGCCGCTGCTAGTCAAGTTGGAAACATCATTTACATAATTGGTGGTTATCATGTTTTCGCAAACGGTAATGAGGTCTCTTCCGACAAGGTTCATCGGTTTGATGTGGCCCAAAATCAGTTCATTTCTGATGGTTTACCAATTCCAGTTCCTATTGACGACCACGTGCAAGCAGTTTATCGCGACAGCTTAATTTTTGTGGTTACCGGATGGAGCAATACGGAGAATGTTGCCGATGTTCAAATTTACAACACATACACCAATACGTGGCAGGCTGGAACATCAACGCCTAATACAGCTAAGTACAAATGCTTTGGTGCATCAGGAGAAATTCTCGGAGATACCATTTACTATTTCGGTGGTGCGGCTGGTGGAGCATTTGCAGCCCAGACCGAACTTAGAAAAGGATACATCGACCCAGTTGACCCGACCAATATTAGTTGGTCAGAAACGGAGCCAACGCCAATAATAACCGCTTACAGAGCCGCTGCTTGCAAAACCGCTGACGTTGTACATTGGCTTGGCGGATCCAACGTTACCTACAATTTTAACGCAATTGCCTACAACGGTTCTGGATTGGTAGAACCCGCGGACCAAACGGTTTTCTACCATCCAAATTCTGGTCTTTGGGGAAGTGAAGATGTGCTTCATTTACCGATGGATTTAAGGGGGGTTGCAAACGTCTCTCCAACCCAGAAGTACTTGATTGGTGGAATTTCTCCGAACGGAAATGTACTTAGCAGTGTCCTAAGACTTGATTATCAAGGGTCGCTATCCGCAGATGATAACGATTACGAATCTGAAGCGTTTTTAGCGCCAAACCCAGCGAGCAATTTCTTAAGAACCTCCAACTCCGGGAAACTGAGGCTCTACGATTCAACAAGTAAGCTCATTCTTACAAGAGCAATTCAAAAACAAGAAGTAATTGATATTAGCACCCTACCTGCTGGATTGTATTTTGCATCTATACAAGACGAAAATTACTTTTATCATCAACGTTTAGTTGTAGCAAAATGAAGTTCTTAACCCCCTTTTTGTGTCTAATAATTTTGGTGCATTCCAACGCCTTTTCGCAAAAGGAAAGCCCCTATAATTTCAACTGGAAAAAAGACCTTGGTTATTCCGCGGGCGCTGGATTGGTATTGGCAGGTGGTCTTGTTGCCACAAGTCAAATGAGACCGCTAACGGCAGCTCAAGTTGGCTCCCTAGATCCATTTGAACTCTCGGGGATTGATAGAACTGCCATATCGAAATGGAATCCCGCAGCGGCTACTTCCAGCGATGCGTTTTTGTACGCCTCATTTGCCTTGCCTGGTTTAATGATGATAAACAAGCGCGCCAGAAAAGATTTTTTGGTGGTGGGTTTTATTTACGCTGAGGTTGGGATGATAACCCTAGGACTAACCGAATTAAGCAAGGCTGGTTTTCACCGTGTAAGGCCTTACGCTTACAATCCTGATGTAGACATTGACTTTAAAACCACGAAAGGCGCTAGGCAGTCCTTTTTCTCTGGACATACAGCAATGACCGCTGCTTTGTGTTTTACAACCGCCAAGGTTTTCTCCGATTACTCTGACAACCCAACACACGAAGCTCTGGTTTGGACAGGTGCCGCAATTTTTCCCATTGTTACGGCATCTCTCAGATACGCGGCAGGCCGTCACTTCCCAAGCGATGTAATAACCGGCTACTTCATTGGCGGAGCAATCGGATATCTCGTTCCGTGGTTACATAGAAGAAAGCCACTAGCAAAGGGCCTCACCATTTCCCCCGTTGGATTACAAAACGGTGCTGGTATCTATTTAAGCTACCGGCTTTAAACTGAGCTGCGCGGATTAACGGTCATACTGACCTAGCAACTGCATTAGCTCATTTAGCTTCGGAGTAAGAACAATCTCCGTTCTTCTGTTTTTAGCTCTACCCTCTTTGGTTTTGTTGTCTCCAATTGGTGTGAATTCTCCTTTTCCAGCAGCAGTTACGCGCTGTGGATTAAGTCCATTGTCAGTTAACAACCGGACCACGGAAACCGAACGTGCCACACTCAAATCCCAGTTGTCTTTAAATCGGTTTGTGCTGATGGCAAGGCTGTCTGTGTGCCCTTCAATCGCCATGTTTATGTCGATGTTCTTAATCATAACCTCCGCAATTTTCTCCAATGCTTCAACCCCTTTTGGCTCAACAGTCGCGCTCGCAGACTTGAAAAGCAACTTATCGCTCATAGAAACATAAACCTTCCCGTCTCGCATTTCAACGCTTAGCTCATCTGCATCAAATCCCATCAGAGCTTTCTTAACACGATCAGAAAGTGCATTCATTAAATCATCTTGTTTCTTGATTATTTCCTCAAGCATTTTGAGGCGTTCTTCTCTGTTTTTGAGTTCCGCTTCCTTTGTCGCTAAATCCGTGCTTAACCCAGCCACTTGGGCACCTGAAGATAACTTCAGTTGTTTGTATGCTTTTTGAGCTTTTTCAAAATCAGAACCTAAATACGCCAACTGTTTTTTAGCCGCCTTTAAATCATCCTTAGCATTCCTTAATTCTTCTTCCGTTGCTCGAAGAATCCCATCCAATTCGGAAGTTTTAACACAAAGAGAATCGCGTTCATGAAATGCTTCTTTGAACTTTTTAGATTGGAAAGCCTCTTGCGTCCCTGTGTATGGCTCTCCGCAAGGTTTCACCGATGCGCAAGAAGAAACCATTACCGCTAGGACAACAACGGCAAACAATTTATTTAGGGTTGAAAGCTTCATTTGAGATGTTTTATTTTGCTTAAAATTACCGCGCTCAGGCACCATTATGCTCCTGTTTTGCGAATGTTATTCACTATGCAGGCCTCATAGCTTATCCATTAAGGCCTTTCATGCTTAACGCGATACGTTTTCTAGCGGCATCAACCTCCAAAACTTTCACTTGCACGTGCTGATTTACCGAAACCACATCCGTTGGCTCTTTAATAAATTGATCTGCGAGTTGCGAAATATGCACCAGTCCGTCTTGCTTCACGCCAACATCTACAAAAGCCCCAAAAGCCGTAATGTTGGTCACAATTCCGGGTATTTCCATTCCAACATGCAGGTCTGTTACTTTATGAATGCCTTGCGCAAACTCAAATACTTTGATAGTTCTTCTCGGGTCTCTGCCGGGTTTTAACAACTCTTCTTTTATGTCTTGAAGTGTGGGCAAGCCGACCTCCGCGCTCACATATTTATTCAAATCAATTGTGCCAACAAGGGCTTCATTTCCAAGCAAATCGGCAACAGAAACCTTAATCTCTTTGGCCATTTTCTTGACCAATGAATAGCGTTCTGGGTGCACCGCAGAATTATCCAACGGGTCTTTCCCGTTTGGGACGCGGAGGAAACCAGCCGCTTGTTCAAATGCTTTTACTCCTAAACGAGGCACTTTTTTCAACTCATCTCTAGAAGAAAAAGGCCCTTTTTCAGAGCGTTGCTCGATGATGTTTTCCGCCAATTGTGGTCCTAAACCAGAAACATGATTAAGCAAGAATTTACTTGCCGTATTGAGGTTAACACCAACCTGATTGACACAACTTTCGGTTACTCTTTCTAGCGATGCTTTCAGTTGCTTTTGATCTACATCATGTTGGTATTGTCCAACACCAATTGCTGCCGGATCAATCTTTACCAATTCTGCTAATGGATCAATTAATCTTCTGCCAATGCTTACAGAGCCACGCACGGTTACGTCATACTCTGGAAACTCTTCTCGTGCCACTTTACTAGCCGAATAGATAGACGCTCCAGCTTCATTCACCACAAAAATCTGCACTTTTCTATCGTAATGAATTTCTTTTACCAACGCTTCGGTTTCGCGGCTTGCCGTTCCATTTCCAATTGCAATTGCCTCAATCTTGTATTGCTCTACCAGCATTGAAAGCTTTTTCATGCTTTGCGACCGCTCATTTCTAGGCGGATGCGGATAGATGTTCTCATTGCATAACAAGTCTCCTTGAGCGCTTAAGCAAACCACTTTACACCCTGATTTATACCCTGGGTCCAGAGCCAAAACACGCTTTTCTCCCAAAGGAGGAAGCATCAATAACTGGCGCAGGTTTTCGGCAAAAACACTAATAGCTTTGGCGTCAGATTGCTCTTTGAAATGGCTCCTCATTTCCGTTTCCAACGAAGGTTGAAGCAATCGCTTGTAGGCATCTTTAGCGGCTAAACGAACTTCATCGGAACTACCTGTTTCGCCTTTTACAAAGAATCGCTCGAGGAATGGCAATGCTGATTCTGCGGCAGGTGCAATGCCAACCCGAAGAAAGCCTTCTTTCTCTCCCCGCATAATGGCCAGAAACCGATGTGATGGAATCCGCTTTATTGATTCTTCGTGCTTAAAATAATCTCGGAACTTCTCGCCAGTTTCTTCTTTTCCCTTCACCATTTTAGAAGAAATCGTTGCTTCGCGTTGGAACACTTGACGCAAACGTGCACGCAAAGCAGCATTTTCACTCATCCATTCAGCAATAATATCTCTAGCTCCTTGCAACGCCTCATCTACCGATTTCACATCTCCTTTTACAAAACGTTCAGCCGCTCGTTCTGGGAACTGTTCATTCTGTGCCATCAGAATTTTAGCCAACGTTTCCAACCCAAGCTCCTTTGCTTTGGTGGCTCGTGTTTTTCGCTTTACGCGATAAGGTAAATAGAGATCTTCTAGTTCTTGAGAAGTAGACGCTTCCTCAACTTTCCTTTTCAATTCGGGAGAAAGAACGTCCTGTTCTTTCAACGAAGCCAGAATGGCTTTTCTACGTTTTTCAAGTTCTGTATAACGCTCAAAAAGGTCTTTTATTTTGGCAATCTGAACTTCGTCTAAACCGCCAGTCGCTTCCTTTCTGTATCTAGAAATGAACGGAACAGTTGCTCCTCCATCAAACAATTTTAGCGTGCTTTTAACCTGTTCTGGCTTGCACCCAACCTCTAAGGCAATCTTCTTTTGCATGTCACGAAGTAAACAATGGTTTTATCAGAACTCAAACTTGAGTTTGGAAATGCCTTTTCTTCCAATTCCGCTTTTCTTACGGCCATCTATGTTTAGGTTAACCAAATTGGTTTGGTCTTCGAACTCAGAAAGCATGAGTGTGTTCTCAATTTCAATCTTTTTGACGTTCCCGATTTTCTCAATTTCTAGGTAGCACCAAGTGGCATCTAACTGGGCTTCTTTTCCCAAATATTTGAACGTGACTTCTTTTCCGTTTACGGTGAAGGCCACGTTTTTATTTAGGTAGTTTTCTATATGTTCATTTGCAGAAGGTGGCTCCGATTGTGTGCCTAATTCCATCTTTGGCGCTCCCGCATTTTCAAGTGACAGACAAAGATCATCGGTAAAAAGCCTAACGGTGATTTGTAACGTCTTACTTTTTGCGTTGTGGTCTATCTGCATTACAGATGAGTGAAACGCGTGTAATGGGCTTAAAAACAGCGCTATAGAAAGGGCTAGAATCTTCATCTATTGTACCGACTGAATATCATACACTGTACCATTCATGTTCACTTTATCTCCAGCGGTTTTTCCAAGAAACTGAGCGGCAATTGGCGCTTTGGTTGAAACTACGAAATAGGTAGTTCCCTCAAAATCAACTTTACCTAACCCTGCGGCTAAAAGAAAGATAGTTTTATCGGTTTTCACCAATGTGCCTAAACCAATTTGAGTATGAATTGCTGTAGGACCTATACGTGCTAATTCGGCAACAATTGTTTGCGCTTCTGCCAGTTGCTTATGGAGTTTTTCTTGCTCCAAATGCATCATGGCGCGGCCTGTTTCGTGCTTGTCACCAGCAGAGCTTTTGCTTTCCGTAGTTGTGGCTTCTCGCGTACCATCGAGCTCTTGCTCCAATGCCTCAACTTTGGAATTGGCCAGTTCTAAACAAAAGTTGAGTAGTTCTCTTTTCACAATACGAAAGTAGGCCGTGCGGGTCTATCCATGGTGCCAGGTGTTACTATCGAGGTTTCGGATAGCCCGAATTACATCTTTCTGGCTTATTTGTCCGATGAGTTTGGCGTTCTCATCTAACACTGGAAACCTTCGAATACGTAAGTCCAAAAACATCTTTGCCGCTTCGAACAGGTTAAGGTCTGGGTTAATGTGAACCACTTTAGTTATCATGCACTCACCCACATTTCCCGTTCCCGAAGGTTGGTTGTAGTACTTTTCATTTAGTAGCTCCCTAATGCAATCTCCTTCTGAAATAATACCAACTAATTCGTTTTTACCGTTTACAACTGGTCCGCCTGAGAACCCTTTGTCCAAAAGCACGTCAATTACCTCGTAAAGAGATTGACTTGGTTTAAACGTAACCAATTGCTTTACCATATGATCGCAGACGGTTGGAGTTCGAATGTTGGACTTTCTAGGTTGGGGAGTTCTTTCTCCCTGATAACTTTTGACCATAGCTTATCTCATTTAGTTCAGGTAAAAGCTACACAAATCAATGTTCAAACGCAACAAGGAAGAGGTTTGGTTTCCCTTTTTCTGCTGCGCGCTTAGTCCGTTACATGGGATTTTTACTCTTGTTATCGCTCCCTTTGTAAAACTCAAAACGTGTTGGCTCAATTGTAGCCGGCCAGTTGTTGTTGCTCCAAATACATCATCGCACGGCCTGTTTCATTCTTATCTCCAGTAGAGCTTTTGCTTTCCGAAGTTGTTACTTCTCGCATAGCATTAAGCTCTTACTCCAATACCTCAACTTTGGAATTGGCTAGTTGAATACACCGATTAATCAATGTTGTTTTCACCCCTTAAAGTTACCTTTGCTTTTATGATGAAGCAATTATTCAGCGTTTTCATATGCCTTTGGTTTACTGGTGTTTCAAACGCTCAGTCTTACACAAGCTATCTTACGGGAAGCGCTGCAGATGTTAGCCCAACTACCGTTTATGGTGTTTGTTTGATGGGCGGGTCAACTGAAGACGACAACGCAATGACATGGCTTCTGGAAAAGGCCGCTGGAGGAGATATAGTAGTAATTCGCACCTCAGGTTCTGATGGCTACAACGACTATTTGTATGGTGATTTAGGCGTTCCGGTGAATTCCGTTGAGACAATTCGCTTTAATAATGCTTCAGCATCAACAGACAGTTATGTTTTACAGCAATTGCAAAACGCAGAGATGATTTGGATTGCGGGTGGAAACCAAGAAGTTTACGAGTCTTATTGGAAGGATACGCAGGTTGAAACAATATTGAACAACCACATTAACGTTAAGCAATCACCCATTGGTGGTACCAGTGCTGGGATGGCCATTCTTTCCGAAGATTACTTTAATGCGAGCAGCGGCACGATTACTTCTGCCCAAGCATTGGCAAATCCGTTTCACCCCAATTTGACCATTGCAACGGATTTTTTAACTGTTCCTTTTCTTGAGGATGTAACCACCGATACACACTTTGATGACCCAGATAGAAAAGGTCGATTAATGACTTTTCTTGGTCGTCAGGTAAATGACTATGGACATCGGGCTTTTGCAATTGCTTGCGATGAATATGTAGCTGTTTGTATTGACGAAAATGGTATTGCAAGTGTATTTGGTGAGTATCCCGGTTATGACGACAACGCTTACTTTCTTCAAACCAATTGCGATTTACCGTTTGCGCCAGAAACCTGCAGCCCCTCTGTTCCTTTAGATTGGAATAGAAACGAAGCCGCAGTTAAAGTTTATGCCGTTAAAGGCAAGACAAACGGAGCTGGATACCTTGATTTAAATGATTGGGAAACGGGAGATGGCGGTGATTGGCAAAACTGGTTTGTTTCAAACGGTGTGCTTAACGAAAGTGCGGGACCCCCTCCAAATTGCAATCAAGCTGTAGGTATTCGTCAATCATCAGAAACAGAAATGTTCCTCTGGAATGGCAACCAGTTCACTCTTCAATCAAATGCCGAAGAGCTAAAGGTGCTTGACACATCAGGAAGAGTAATGCGAAAGGCCTCCAATTCAACGAAAATTGACCTTAGCAATCTGCCACAAGGTTTGTACTTGATTTCCGTTTCAAATGGAAATCAATCGTTTACAGCAAAGGTGGTCAAGCTTTAGGCTTACTTCCCTTTTTCTGCTGCGCGCTTAGCTCGTTGCATCGGGTTTTCGCTCTTCCTGTCGCGCCCTTTGTAAAGCTCGAAACGTGTTGGCTCAACCGTAGCTGGCCAGTAGTTGTTGCTTCGGTCTGTGTCGGCCGTCTCCAGTGTTGGGTCAAGAACAACCCTAACCAACTCTTTCTTAGACATGAAGGTCTTGCTCACGCTCTCAGAACCCATCTTCCAGATTTCTGCAGGAATACGGTGTGTTTCCTTCGTTCCGTCTGTGTATTCAAACTCAAGAATAACTGGCATCACTAATCCTCCAGGAGAAGAAAGGTCAATCTGATAATAGTTCAGACCTTTCGCAAGAATCTGCTTTTCCTTGTCATCCAATCGCGCCATGTAACTGTCGTAATCTTCTTTGTCAAGGATGGTCCAATTGAATGGGTCGTGGTCGTTATTGTAGTAATCTCTGGTCTTAGCATCCTTTTCCACAATACTTTGAAAAGCTTTTTCGTTTCTGCTATCACTGATATACCCTTCTTTTGCTTCGTCTTGCTTCTTGGCTAAAGGGCGCTCAATAGATGGGTCCTTGGTGTTCATTTGAAACCATTTGACTGCATCCAAGCTTTGGTCGCAATGGTCTGTGGTGTAAAACCAGCCTCTCCAGAACCAATCTAAATCAACACCAGAAGCATCTTCCATTGTGCGGAAAAGATCTGCTGGACTCGGGTGTTTAAAAGCCCAACGTCTAGCGTATTCTTTGAATGAATAATCAAACAACTCACGACCAAGAACAGTCTCTCTAAGAATGTTCAAAGCTGTTGCTGGCTTTCCATATGCATTATTTCCGAACTGGAAAACACTTTCGCTGTTCGTCATAATTGGACTGATTCCAGCTTTATCACCTTTCATGTAATCAACAATCTTGTACGCTGGGCCTCTTCTGGTTGGGAAGTCTTTATCCCACTCTTTCTCGGTCAAATACTCAACAAATGAGTTCAACCCTTCGTCCATCCAAGTCCATTGGCGCTCATCCGAATTGATAATCATTGGGAAGAAATTGTGACCTACTTCGTGAACGATTACGCCAATCATTCTATTCTTAGTGTTCTCGTTGTACGTTCCGTCTTTTTCCGGTCTCCCGAAGTTGAAACAAATCATCGGATACTCCATTCCAATGCTTTTAGCGTGTACCGAAATCGCAACTGGATAAGGGTAATCGATGGTGTATTTACTATACGTCTTAAGCGTGTGCGCCACAACTCTGGTTGAGTATTGCTCCCAAAGTGGATTTCCCTCTTTTGGATAGTAACTCATGGCCATCACTTTCTTTCCAGCGATGTCAACTCCAATTGCATCCCAGATAAATTTTCTTGATGATGCGAAAGCGAAATCTCGAACGTTTGTGGCTTTGTACGTCCACGTTTTCTTGTCCTTCGTTCCTTCTTTTTCGTTCTCAACAGCTTCGTCTTGCGTAACGATAATCACAGGCTCATCAGCGTTCTTCGCTTCCTCAAATTTTGCTTTCTGGCCAGCCGTTAATACTGAGCTGTAGTTCTGACAAAACCCTGTTGCCCCAACAATATGATCGGCAGGAACTGTGATATCAACTTTATAATCTCCGAATGGAAGAGCAAACTCGCCACGGCCTAAAAATTGCTTGTGTTGCCATCCTTCAACCTCATTGTAAACACATAATCTTGGAAAGAATTGAGCAATGGTGTACAGGTAATTCTCATCTTCTTCAAAATACTCGTATCCAGAACGTCCACCAATTTCCATTCGGTCGTTAATGTTGTACCACCACTTTAATTTGATGATTGTTTTTGCGCCAGCCTTTAACGGTTTCGGCAAATCAACACGCATCATTGTGTTCACAATAGTGTACGGTAATTCGTTACCTGAAACATCTTTAACGTACTCAATTTTGAAGCCGCCATCGTAGTCGCTGTGCATTCTACCAAGCTCATACATTCCCATCTTTTTGTTGATGGTTCCTGTGGCAATTTTCTTGGTATCGCTGTCTTTAGCGCGCATGTTCTGATCCAACTGCAACCACAAGTAGCGCAACTCATCTGGCGCATTATTATGATATGTAATTACGCTTGAACCGTAAAGTCGTTGAGTTTCATCATCCAACTCAATGTCCATATCATAATCTACCTGCTGTTGGTAGTACTCATGACCTGGTGCTCCACTTGCCGTACGATATACGTTCGGTGTAGGAAGTTCTTGTCCTAGCTGACGAAATTTATTGGTGTTGATGTTCTCTTGAGCGAGCACAGACGTGCTACAATTAAGTAGCAACAGAAGGTATGTGATGTTTTTCATAGTAGTTAGAACGGAATTCTTTGGGCTGCCAAAAGTAAGGAAATGCCACCTGCAACAAGGGATACAGCCATGTTCCATGTCTTGGATTTTACACTTACGGAATTTAACAGGGCAAATTGAATCAGGAAAATAGCGGCCACAACCAATAATTGCCCAATTTCTATTCCCAAATTAAAGGAGAACAGAGGGGGCAATAATTCGTCTCCCAAAAGTGAGCGTAAGTAGTTTGAGAAACCCATTCCATGAATGAGTCCAAAACCGAGCGCCATTATGTAAGTTGCTATTGAGGATTTCTCCTGTTTCAATACCAAATTCTTCACGGCCGTTACCACAATCGTCACCGGAATCAAGAATTCAACCCAATCAGAATTAACAGAAATTATGTTAAGAACCGCCAGCGAGAGCGTGATAGAATGACCAACCGTGAATGCCGTGACAAGCACCAGTATTTTCTTCCAATCTGAATAAACATACGCGGCACACAACGCCAATAAAAACAGCATGTGGTCATAACCGTTAATGTCGGTTATGTGCTCAAATCCGAGTTGGAAATAGGTTGGGAACACTACTCGAAACTAACCTTAGCGTTGTAAAGCTTGTCTACAGAAACACCGATGTTCAAATAGCCAGAAAGTAGGTTAGCGTCTTTATCCAAATTCAAGTCAGAAAACCATGTTTTCAGACCTTCTCTTTGGATGGGGTTTGATGTTGTGAACTGAACGACTTTTTCATTCAATTCTGAATTTTCGAAAGTGAAACTCTTCTCAGAAAAGTAAAGGTCAGAGGCATCTTCTGGCACTCCTTCAAGACGAGTTATTCCTTCAGCATTGAATAAGTCATGCACTAAATGTTCAAGTGTAATTTTTAGTGTGTCGTTTTTTAAACTAAACACAAACGGCACAGAAATTTGCCCCACTCTTGGCTCCTTTTTCTTGTACCATCCTCGGAAACGGTTACTCGCTTCTTTCATAAAACCGAAATACCAAGTCTGGCTTTTTTCCTTCAGTCGCTCTGGATGGGTATCATACCACCACAACCAATCATAAGGATGTATTTCTGGATGACCAGCGTGATTAAAGTCGGCTACATAAGCTCCGTACATACCAAATGTGGCGTGGTCAGTTCCTATATTGATATGCGCCTTTGAAGAATTCGGTCTAATACACGGATAGAACTTCTCATTGAGCATTGCTCGCGCATTAACTGGTGGAGTAATCTCGCAATGCATTCGGTATCGCTTTATGTTCTCCAACGTTTCTGGATAGACCCAAGGAGCCTCATCAAAATTCTTAATCTTCTTAAATCGGTTTTTTTTTGCCTGCTTTTCGTAGCCAACCCAAACCAAATCAATGTATTTACGAATACGCGGAATGAGGTTAAAGTTCACATCATATTCCGTGAATTGCGGTGGGTTTGCTGGTACCTGAATATGGTCTCGCTCTGTACCAACAAACTTTTGCTTAGTCATGCTCAAGGCTTTCCATTTATAGCCGAACATGCTTATAACCCAACCCGCAGCCGCAACACGGTGTCGCTGGCTTTTAGACGGTAATACACTATCAACAGAAAATACTTTTACCAAGTCAACTAGTTCTTCATTAAGACTATCATGATCAGCAACGAAGGTTCTTGATTGAGTAAGGAGTAACCAATTTTCGGCAGTTGGTTCAAACGACTCAACCTTGAGTGTGTTTTGAGAAAAGCTTACGTTAAAAAGAAGTAATAAGAGAAGCGCAATCGGGGTTGATTTGAGCATTGAGTTATACGTTATTTTCCGTCAGTTCGTTTGTAATCTATCCTATCACCCTCTTCAACTCCATGAATATCACAGAATCCTTCAATCAGTTCTAACACGTAAAGCGCTGGGCCTTTTGAAGGAACAGATTTCTCCAATTTCGGAACGCAATATTTGGCAATGCTTTCTATCGTTCCATCTTCCTTGATGTAGAGAATGTCGAGTCCGATGAGTGTGTTTCTCATCCAGAAAGAACGTGGTTCTTCTCGCTCAAAAATGAAGAGCATTCCTTGTGTGTCTGGCATGCTTCTGCGGTGCATCAAACCAATGGTCCGTTCACTTTCAATGTCGGCAATTTCAATATCAACCTTACGGATTGTATCTCCAGCAGGTTTTATCAAATAAAGCTCACCTTCTTTCTTGAACTGTGGCCCAGCTGGTCTAACAGTTTTGACCGCACTGTCTTTTGATTTTTCAGGTTCAGAATCACTTCCGCAACCAATAAAAAGACCCAAAGCCAACAATACAATTAGATGCTTGACTTTGGTTAGTATTTCAAAATCCCTTTTCATTTTCTCTCTTTCGGGAATGGATAGATTCCATTAATGTTATTGAGGTCAGCCAACCTGGTTGATGGGTCAATCTCAATACTCTTAATCTTCTTTTTCTTGATGTCTAGGGCAAAGCTATACGTTGGGCTTGTCCACTCCCAATCGGCAAGAATTTTACGCCCTTCCTGGCCCTTATCTGCTGGTTTTTCTCCTCGCATTAAGCCAACAGGAATATAAAACCAACTCACATTATCATCCTTATCAACCACCTTAATATCCAGCGGCATTGGCAACGAACCAATTCTATTTAAAACCAATTTGGTGCGGCCTTTTTTCTCTCTGTCTAATTCTTCAATGCTGTAATCAATATGCTGAGTTGTGCCAACCCAAAGATCCATGAACCAACTTAGCTCAAGGTCAGATTCTTTCTCCATTATTCGGATGAAATCATTTGGTGTTGGATGCTTGAACCCCCACTCACTGAAGTACCGTTTCATTCCTTTCCAGAAAGCCTCTTTTCCAATGATATACTCCAATTGCATGAGGAAAAGAGAGCCTTTCACATAGGACGAAATGCCGTAGCAGTAGTTGGTTTGAAAGTGGTCTGCAGGCGTTGATAACGGCTCTTGCAAACCGTTTGCATGTAAATCGGCTAGTCGCTTAACATCACCAAAATGTGGGTTGTCCTCTGCATACCCATTCAACGCATTTAAAACGTGGTCTTGCGCATAAGAAGTGAAGCCCTCATCCATCCAAGGGTATTTGCCCTCGTTTGTAGCTAATACACCGTAATACCAGTTGTGAAATGCCTCGTGGATTGTAACGCTTAGAAGACCTCCGTAAGTTCTTCCTGAAGTAATTAAAGTCGCCATCGGGTACTCCATTCCTCCGTCTCCACCCTGAATGGTTGAGAACTGCTTGTAAGGATACTTCCCAAACCTGTTATTCATAATCTGGAAGGCTTCAACCATTTCTTCTTCCAACTTTAACCAATGACCTGTTGTGTCTTCTTGATAGAGAAAATGAAGCGTTGGCCCGCCCGGAACTTGCTGTACGTCATGAATGTAATCTGGGTCTGCCGCCCAAGCAAAATCATGCACTTGCGGTGCTACAAAGTGCCAAGTGAGTTTGTCTCCTAGTGGCTCATTTACAGTTGCTCCAGTTTCTTGGTAACCATGGCCAACTTCTTTAGGGTTTTGCAAATATCCAGTTCCACCCAAAATGTACTTTTTGTCGATAGAAATCTTCACGTCAAAATCGCCCCAAACCCCATGAAACTCTCTTCCAACGTAAGGGTCTCCATGCCATCCTTCGTAATCGTACTCGGCCATTTTAGGATACCATTGCGTCATTGAAAAATCAATCCCTTGACGGTTATCTCGGCCGCTTCTCCTAACCTGAAGCGGTATTTGAGAATAATATTCCATCATAAATTCTGACTTTCCGCCTCCCGGAATAGGCTCAGCTAACTCCACCTCCAAGACGGTTCCTTGCAATTTATACTTCAGTGGTTGTCCATCTTGGGTTAGACTTTGAATAGTGTGGTATCCGATTTCTTCTGGTTGTAATCGAGATATTCTCTCCCCAACCCTAGGGTCTGGGTCTGCAATTGTGCGAGACCTTATATCCATCATGCTTCCTGGCTGAAATGCATTGAAATACATGTGATAAAACACTTTTGTGAG
>JBLHEU010000013.1:0-25239 GCA_047614525.1 Bacteroidia bacterium
TCTAATTGATAAGATTGGCGATAATCCGATTATTATAGAAAATAAGATTTATGCGGATGATCAGGAGAACCAACTTCTTAGATACTCGAATTTTAATGATGAAGGAATACTTGTTTATCTGACATTATATGGAGATGAACCAAGCGAAAAGTCTTTAGGAACAGTACCGTTAACAGACGTGAAATTAATTTCATACAAGAATGACATTTCAAAATGGATTGAAGACTGCATTAGAAAATCTGCTCGTACTCCATCAATCAGGGAAGCTTTAATCCAGTATCAAAAATTAATTAATGACTTAACAGGAAACTCTACAACAATGGAAGAAAGAATGGAAATCCTAAACCTAATATCCAAAAAAGACAATATTAAAGCGGCTAAAAAAATTGCAGACAACTGGATACATTTAAGATGGCATACAGAATGGGACTTCTGGACTGAATTTCAACAAAGAATCGAATTCGAAACTGAATACAAGGTTTCGGATGAAAATAAATATTCGGATAAAAAACTGACTAGCGTTATTCATAACAGCCGAAACAGAAATCCTTGGTATGGAATTACCTTAAAAATTGGCACTTATAGAGAGAGTGAAACCTGTGTAATGGTACAAAGAGGTCTTGGCAATTTATGTTTTGGGCTAAAAGTTGAGAACAAAGATTTAACTGAGGAGGTACAAGAAAAATTGACCCCTCTAAATCTTACACCTCGAGCCGAAAATTGGATCATAAACAAGGAGTTTTCACCTAAAATAAATCTTGAAAGTTTCGAAAACGATGCAACACTATTACTCAGTAATCCAGAAGAAAGAAAAACACAACTAGAAAATCTGACTAAACAGCTTTTGTCTTTTGTTGATGACTGTAAAAACCTGTTGGAAATAGAACCTCTAACTAACACCAGCCATCAAAATAGAGGATAGAATAATCAAGGCGATTAAGAAATAGGTGAGGTGGAATTGCGGCTAAATTTTCTTAACACACCACGCTAGCGCGCGCTTGTAACGCGTGCTGCACATGACCGAAAGAACTAAAAACACCCCTTAGCAAACCCAAATATTAAAATTACAAAGGCATAGAATATATGTACACCAATGATGGTGCCCCAAGAATGGATTTCGTCTTCTGGCAATGGCGCTAGTAGGCATACAAAGTCTGAGAGTAGTTGTTTCAACGCACTGTGAAGTTAAAACCTCTTTCAATCTTTTACCCAACCCCCACTAGCGCACGTTTGTAACGCGTGCTGCACATAATAGAAGCTCTATACAGTGCGTTTTAGCTTTAAAGCAAGCCAACTACAACTGCTTATTAAAAAACACAGCCACATCTGGCATGCCTTTCCAGTTCTTAACTACCTCATACGGTGGGCCAAGATGTTTTTCAAAAACGGAAGAATGTACAGGATGTATATAAACCAAATGCATTGGTTTTAAACGCGAAAAAGCTGGTTTCACCTTCTTTATCAATCCTTCTAGTGCTGTTTCATCAAATGGGTTAAAGAGGTAGATAACATCTACTTCTTCCGGAATATCGTAGGTTAAGGCATCGCCTTCCTGCACTACAAATTCCGTTTTCGGAAACCGACCTTTTACCGTTTCTATGTTGGTGTAGGCAATATCATTCAGTTCTGAGGCATACTCTACACCTATTACTTTCTTAAAGCCTGCTTCTGCAGCCAAAACCAAAGCACGGCCTTTTCCTGAGCCAATGTCTAGGAAAACCTTATCACTAAAATTAAAGTTTAACGCATGCATTGCCCGTTCAAAAATGACAGAGCTAGAAGGCTGATACAAATGGCCGCCCGTTTTAGAAGCAGCTTCAATAGATAAATCTCCCGATGAGCGTGCACCAAACGTATCAATGCCTAATTCGCGTTCTTTTTGCCACTCCTTTAAACCCATAGAGCATGTGTTGGAAAAACCCCTGTGCCTAATTGAGTACAGCAGGTGTTCTAACCACAGAAGTTTGCCCTTGCGCTTAAAGTCCATCTCTTCAAAGTTAATAGCTGCTTGTTTAAAATGTATATGAGTTAGTTATGATGCTCATAAACTTTTCATACTGTTTTTGACAAGGCAATTGCGTGCTTATTAGTATTATTGTAAGAGTAAGTGTTAAAATGACACTAAGTAATTATTACATGAAAGCTCCCCTACTCTTAGCGCTATTAGCGTTCCCTTTTGCCGTTTTTGCTCAGCCTCAATGCAGCGTAATTCTGGGAAATGATGTAACGCAATGCAACGGAAATCCTGTTACATTAAGCGCTATCAGTTCTGGCACAGCATCTGAAGATTCTCTTCAAATTATTTACGATGCCACACAGGGCGTTACTGGCCTAACAGGTGCTGGCCAAGTATACTTTCATTCAGGAATTCAAACTATTCCTTTTGGAGGATTTGAATACATTGTAGGTAACTGGGGCGTGGATGATGGCTTAGGAGAAATGACCTCGCTTGGAAACAACTTATGGTCTATCACAATTCATGTAGAAGATTACTATGCATACCCACAAGGCACCAATGTAAATGGGTTGTTGATGGTTTTCCGAAATGGTGATGGTTCTCTTGAAGGCAAGGACAATAACGATGAAGATATTTTCCTGTTTACTTCTAATGGGAATACAAGCGATTTTTCTGGAGTTACAGGCACAGATATTCTAGGTTCTGATGGTTCTTACCTCTGGGCTGGTGGAGAAGAAACGCAAAGCATTACTGTTTCTCAAACTGGAACATACTCGGTTACGTTTACAGATGGTACTGGTTGTATGAGTACAGACGAGATTTATGTAGAATTCGGAACAGGAAATGTGACCGTAAACCTTGGTGCTGATACCGCATTGTGCAACGGAGAAACCTTAACACTAGATGCTGGTTCTGGCTTTGCTTCTTACCAATGGTCTACCATGGAATTTGGTCAGACCCTAGAAGTAAATATTCCTGGAGATTACTCGGTAACGGTTACAGACCAACTAGGCTGCACGGGTATCGATTTGATTAACGTACAAGTTGGTGCTTCGCCATTTGCAGACTTCTCTTACCAAGCGGTTACAGGAACTACCATTGAGTTTACCGAAAACGGAATTGGTGGCAACACGGTTTACTGGGATTTTGATGGAGATGGAAATGTGGATGAAACAACCGCAGGCGGTGCATCTGTTCAGTACGATTTTGGTGCTGAAAGCGTGTTTGGCGTAATTATGATTGCTGAGAACGGCTGCGGAACAGATACATCAACACAAAACGTTTTGGTACAAGATGTAGGCGTGGAAGAACTGAAGGCCGAAATTGGTTTTAGAACCTACCCTAACCCTGCTTTCAATAATGTGGTTGTTTCCATTGCTGATGCTTCTGTAACCATTAGCTCAATCTTAATCTTGGATTTACAAGGACGAAAAGTGACTGAAATTTCTGCTGTTTCAAACACCATTACCATCGACTTAAACAAACTGCCAGTAGGGTTCTACGTTTTACAAGTAGCAACTTCAAAAGGCATCATTAACCAACGCATTTTAAAACAATAATTATGAAGAAACTTATACTCTCCTGCGCACTTATTGGTGGTGCCTTCGCGCTGCAAGCGCAAACCGAGGTTACCATTACATTAGATACAAAAGACATGTTTAATGTAGATTGTAATCTACTTGGCGATGGTGTTGGTGGACCAGCTCAGGTAAATAAGGTTTACATGCACTCTGGTGCTTGTTCAGAAAATAGATACAGCGGATCTGACCCTGTATTACAGGCACAATCTGCAGAAGATTATTGCGCTGATCAAATTGTACCATTTGCTTCTGATGTATGGCAGCACGTAGTTGGAAATTGGGGAGCAGCGCCACAAGACGATGGTGTTGGGGAGATGGTTAATGAAGGTGACGGCATCTACAGTGCGACTTTCATCTTGGAGGATTATTACAGCGACCCAAACACGGTAAGCACAGAAACCAATTCTACAGGAACTACAGCTTCTGCGCCTTTAGACCCGAATAACCCAGTTCATCTTCTTGGTCTTGTATTTAGAAATGAAGACGGGGTTGCGTCTGGACGAGATCAGCAAGGTTGTCAAGATATTTTTGTGATTAACGTAAACAAGTCTAATCCAAGCGTAATCAACTCTACAGATAATTCTCCTGCGGGATTTGTAACATTTGATATAAGCTCTGTGGGAATTGAAGACCGCGATTTAGCTTATGATTTGTTTGTTGGCCCTAACCCAACTACAGACGAAGGTCTCGTTAGAATTAGCGTTTTAGCTGATGTGAAAGACGCAACCTTCAGCATAACCAACACAATTGGCCAGCAAGTTTTAACCCAAGCAGCACCACTAAAAGTTGGTAAAAACATTCTTCCTTTCAACGTGAGCAGCCTGAGAAACGGCATTTATGTTGTGAACCTTTCGAGTTCTAAAGGGCTTTTAATGCAAGAACGACTAGTAGTTAGTCACTGATAATTAGCCAACTGGCCTTTATGAAAAATTTTATCTCCCTACTGTTTGTTGCGTTACTTGTTAATGCATCGTTTGCCCAAATTGTAAGCACAGATATTCCTTACATAACTGTTGAGGATTCTATCACGCTTACCTTTGATAGTAACCAAGGAAACGCTGCATTATCTGGCACAACCCCTGTATACATTCATACAGGGCTGATAAAAGACAATAGCGATTACGGTGGAGATTGGCAACGGCAAGTTGGCCTTTGGGGCGAGACAGAAGCATACCAACTTATGACCAATGATGGCGGTGGAATTCATTCCAAAGGCATCAACATAGAGGATTTCTACGGTACAGGAACTTGGGATGGCGTAAGAGCTTTGGTAATGGTTTTTCGTAATGCTGATGGAAGTGTTGTTGGTCAGAATGCTGATGGAAGCGATATGCTCATTCCAGTATTTGAAACCACCACAGACTTAGAGGCCATTATTATGGACCCTATTGTACCCGGAAAGCTGGTTGAGTTGAACGGAGGATTAACGTTTGAGGTACGTTCAAATAACCCAAGTAGTCTTATCAACCTTTATCAGGATGGAACCCTAATTGGACAAAATTTAGGAGATGCAGCTTCCGCAAGCGTATCAACCGCTGCCGCAGGTAAATCATACTTGAGTTATACGGTTGAGCAAGGCGGGAACACCATTTCTGACAGCACTTATTTTGTAGTAACATCCGCTCCTACTATTCTGGATGTACCAGCAGGAATTGAGCCTGGAATTACCGTGGTGAATAGCACCACAGTTACGCTATCGCTTTGGGCGCCATTCAAAGAGAATGTCTATTACATAGGAGACCAAACCAACTGGGAGGTTGACCCTGCTTATCAAATGAATCGTTCGGTAGATGGAGAACGTTACTGGATTACTTTGAGTGGTGTTACACCTCAAACCGAGTACAGATTCCAGTATTTCGTTGATGGCATGTTCAAGATTGCTGACCCCTATTCTTACAAGATTCTTGAAGAGCAAAGCGATGGTGGAATTAACCCGAACATCTATCCAAACCTGATTGATTATCCGGACGAAACACATGGTAACGTATCTGTTTTTGAAACCGATATGGAAGAGTACGTTTGGGAAGTTCAGAATTACCAAAGACCAGCAAAGGAAGACTTGGTTATTTATGAATTACTGATTAGAGATTTCTCATTCAGAAAGAGTTTTACTTCTGTGGTTGATTCTTTAGACTACCTACAAAAGCTTGGTATAAATGCAATTAAGCTTATGCCAATAATTGAGTTTGAAGGCAACAATTCTTGGGGATACAACCCAATCTTTTTTACCGCAGTAGATAAGAAGTATGGTCCAGCAAATGAACTAAAGAGACTTATTGACAAATGCCATCAGCGTGGGATTGCAGTAATTTTTGATATCGTTCCTAACCACTCTTTTAAAAGAAACCCGTACGTAAAACTCTACTGGGATGCAGGTTTGAAACGACCAGCATGGAACAGTCCTTATCATAATGCGGTTGCAACACACCCGTTTAGTGTTGGCTACGATTTCAACCACGAAAGTCAGTATGTACGCCAAATGTTTCATAAGATATTCCGCTATTGGATTGAAGAGTTCAGAATTGACGGGTACCGAGTTGACCTTTCAAAAGGTTTAACACAAACAAATAGTGGAGAAGATATTGGCGCTTGGACAAACTATGACCAAAGCCGAGTTGATATCATATTTGATTATACCAATACGGTTTGGTCGTACTCTCCAGATTTCCACATGATTTTAGAACACCTTGGCGACAATGGTGAAGAAACTGCTTTGGCTAATGGAAATATCATGTTGTGGAGTAAGGCATCTGAGCAGTTTAATCAAGCCACAATGGGTTTTAACAACAATGCCAACTGGGAATTCCAAACCAGTTACCAAGCTAAAGGTTGGAATCTGCCAAGAGCAATTAGCTACATGGAAAGCCACGATGAGGACAGACTCATGTCTAGAAACGTGACTTTTGGCAACGCTACAAATCCCGACCATAATTGTGCCGACACAACCACGGCCCTTTACCGAATGCAAGCTGCCGCAGCTATGTTTACGCTAGTTCCCGGCCCTAAAATGATTTGGCAGTTTGGTGAGCTAGGGTATGACATTTCCATCTTCTGGCCATCTGGCTTAGATCAATCTAGAACAGTTGCAAAACCAATACGTTGGACCTATTTCTGGGAAGAAGCACGGCAAGATTTGTACCGTGCATGGGGGGCCATAAACACGCTTAAGCACTTGCCGTCTGTTTATTCAGTTACCGACTATGGTTTAGACCTAGGAGGAACAGGAAAACGTATGTGGCTTACTCATCCTGATATGAAAACCAGTGTTACAGCAAACTTTGATGTAACGGGTTTTGATATGACACCAGATTTCCAGCAAACAGGAACTTGGTACAATTACATGACTGGAGAACCACTTCAAGTGAATCAAACCAACATGACTTTGTTCTATGAGCCAGGGCAGTATTACATCTTTACTGATCAGCCTCTGCCAGTACCCAATCTAGAATTCGTGCCAGAACCGGGAGAAGAGCCAGAAGGGGTTTCTGAGAACGATCCATTAAGAACTAGGGTTTATCCAAATCCAAGTACAGGAAATACGTTTATCGAATACGACCTTGGAAATGATAGAGCAAGGTCTGTAGAAGTGAGAGACTTGACTGGTAGAATGATTAAAAGATTCATCAACAATCTAACGCGTGTTGGGTTAAACCGCATTATGTGGGATGGCACCAACGAGAGCGGAAATGCTGTTTCTAGCGGTCAGTACATAATCACCATTACAACGGACAATTTCCGTAGTTCTAAGATGATTGTGTTGCAGCGATAAGTTCTAAAAGACTATTCCATATCAACACCCAAATGCTCAAATACAAAAGCCCAAATATCTGAGCTTTCGTCTATGCGTTTAGAGAGTGGTTTTCCAGCACCATGACCTGCATCAACATCAATTCGAATCATCACTGGTAAATCTCCAATGTGTTTGCCTTGCAACTCAGAAATGAACTTAAACGAGTGTGCTGGCACTACTCTATCGTCATGGTCAGCAGTTGTAACTAACGTGGCTGGATAAGCTTCTTCCTTTACGTTATGCAATGGAGAATACGCGTAAAGCGCTTTGAATTCGTCTTCGTTATCGCTTGAACCATAATCGCCAGTCCAAGCCCAACCAATGGTAAATTTGTGGAAACGCAGCATGTCTTGAACACCAACAGCTGGCAAACAAACCTTGTACAAATCTGGACGCTGAAGCATGCAAGCTCCAACTAAAAGTCCTCCGTTGCTTCTACCAGAAATAGCCAGCTTATCAGAACTGGTGTACTTCTCTTTTATCAAGTACTCTGCACCAGCAATAAAGTCGTCAAACACGTTCTGCTTTTGAAGCTTGGTTCCAGCTTCATGCCATTCCTCACCATACTCACCTCCACCTCTCATATTAGCTTGAGCATAGATTCCACCATTCTCTAAAAACACCAATCTATCGGCAGAAAAACTTGGCTTAATGCTAATATTGAAACCGCCATAACCATAGAGAAAACATGGGTTATTTCCATCCAACTCCAACCCTTTCTTGTGCACAATAAACATTGGAATCTTGGTTCCATCCTTACTTGGATAGAACACTTGTTTCACTTCATATTTATTGGCATCAAAATCAATGGAAGGCGCTTTGAATAATTCAGACGCACCAGAAGCCATATCGTACTTAAATATGGTAGTTGGATAGGTGAAAGATGTGAAAGAATAGAACGCCACATCATCTTCCTTATCGCCACTAAAACTTGCGGTTCCTATGGCTGGAAACTCCACAGAACTAATGAACTTCCCTTCTAAATTGTGAATGTTTATTTCAGAAGAAACATCTTTCAGATAAGAACAAACCAACTTTCCTCCTGCAATCTGAACACCTTCTAAAACCTGCTCTTTTTCAGCTATAACTTCCGCCCAATTGCTCACATCAGAATCGCGTGCATCAATACTTACAACTCTGTAATTTGGCGCACCATTGTTGGTGTAAGCCAGCAAAATCCCGTCTTCATGTTCCAATAAGCTGTACTCATAATCGAAGCTTTTGGCTATTTGCACAAAACCCTCATCGGCATCACCTTTATAGTACAATTGCACCCCGCTTGTAGATTGAGATTCGAAAATCACAATAGCATCCTCGGACTCGGGTGTCCATGCGTAATAGTTACGCAAAGGCTCATTCTGGTTCCAATAAACGAGTTCATCTTCTGCTTGAGATGTACCTAATTCGTGGTAATAAACTTTGTGGAATTCATTCTTTGCCGAGTATGCTTTTCCATCTTCTGGCGCGTCATATCGACTGTAATAGAAACCATTTCCTTTCCATGAAACACCCGAAAATTTCACCCATTCAACAACTTCTTCAAGGTCGGTTCCTGTTTCTAGGTTCTTTATTCTAATCTCATTCCAGTCCGATCCAGCCGAGGCCAACTGATACGTCATGTACTTTCCATCTTTGGATACAGATGTTCCGCCTAGCGCAATCGTGCCATCTTCAGAAAGTGTGTTTGGATCGATAAGAACTTCTGGCTCTGCTTCTAACGAATCTTGAACGTAAAGCACGCTCTGATTTTGCATACCATCATTCTTATAAAAAAAGTATTTGCCACCTTTTTGAAAAGGTGCTCCAAAACGTTCGTAGTTGTAAAGTTTCTCTAATCTCTCACGAATCTCTGAGCGGTTTGGAAGTGTCTCCAAATAACCGAATGTCACTTCATTCTGGCGCTTTACCCAATCAGCAGTTTCTTCAGAATTATCATCCTCCAGCCAACGAAATGGGTCCGCTACTTTTGTACCGAAATAATCATCAACAACAGTGTCTTTTCTAGTTTCTGGATACACGAAGGATTGTTTTTCTTCGGGTTGCTCGCAAGCGATAAAACCGAGTAATAGGAATGGTAAAATGTGTTTCATAGAATGAATTAAAGCGCGAAAGGTATAGAAACCTAACGTACGATTGAAAGTCGTTGAGTTGTAGTTCTAGTACCACTCTCAACCATAACAAAATAGAGACCTCCAGACAGCGTTCTTAAATCTAGCTGAACAACCCTTGTCTTACCGTTTGTGGATAGTTGTTTGCTACGAAGCAATCTTCCAGCTGAATCTAAAACTTTTACAGACACTTTATCTGCATCCGAATTGAGGTTTATTTTCACCAATCCATCAGTTGATGGATTTGGATAGATACCAAGCATTTCTGAGTCTAAAGCAGGTAAAGACGTAATAATCTGATTTCCTTCAAAATACTCTTCTGCCAATTCAAAGGCATCCACGCCTATTTCAATTCCCATTAATCTTCCCGGAATGTCATCTGCAGGTGGATGTATTCCTCCCCATATACGAGATAGGCTACATTGATCCGAAGCATCTCGATAAGTGGCCCATTGCAGAACCACGTCTTCACTTGGCCCATCCTCAAAAACTAAGAACTCATCTGCGGGGGCGTGGAACTCACCCATACCTCCAGGGAAAAATGGGTCTCCAGTAAGTGCAGTAAGAACCTCTGCCGCGGCTCGAGAGAAAGTTGAATGACCAGAAACGTATCCTGCAAATGGAGGTGTTACAAATGACGGACGCTGATAGGGCCACCAATCTTCTGCCAATATCCAATCAACCCCAGCCTCATCAACCAAGGGATCGTTGATATAACTTGGTCCTTTCCATGCATAAAGTTTAATCTTTCCTACATTTTCATTGCTCGAACCTGCCAATTCATCTCCAAGATTGACAACTGCCACGTAATCTTCAACTAGTGGTAATCCACCAGAATGATAGCTGAGGTAATTTGTGTCTGTAGATTGGCCGAGGTCCGCCATGTACCTTATTGCAGAGATTGGCCGAGTGTAATCGTACCAGCCTTTGACACCCCAGGCTGTTACAGCAGCATCATGCATTGCCCCAGAAAGTGTAAAATAGGATTTGACGTCCCATTCCAAATCAGGGAGTATGTCTCCGATTCCACGAAACCGCTTTTCTAAACTTGGATGGTCACTCACGTAATTCAGGATGGTGAACCAATGTCCAGGAGGAGTTTCGGACTCAGGTCCATCCGCCCAAAACTCTGCTAAAATTCTAGCGTAATCTCCTCGTTTCACATATTGCGGCACATAAGACTGTCCTGTAGCAGGGTTCAATGTATGTCCTTCGCTTACATCACCACCATCAATAAAATTGTAAAAATGTGGAAACTGATTAGCGCTTGTAGGATAGTATTGAATGTTTCCGATTGAGGCAGGGGAAATATCCCAAACAGTTGAGTCATCTTTATCCAGATGTGATGACCAGATGGAAACCATTTCAAAGCCCCACATATAATTCTGAACTTCTTGAGAGCCCACAATAGAGTCCCAATAGGGCGGTGCGCCAGGATCATGATAAACCTGATAATCATACCCGTCACGTGTATTTACATCTAGATCAGTTGGGTCTAAGGCAAATGCCTTCACCTCTCCCCACTCCGGCCCTAGAAATTCAGGAGTGTTAATAGGGTAAACATTGCCAGACTGGTCAATAAATACCTGAAGCGTTAAAGGTTGCCATCTATTAGGGTCAGCGATGTCGGGGTTTCCACCAAGCATTGGAAGCAAAGAGCTATTTACAGGCGCGTAGTACTCATTGGCATAGTCCTCTGTTTCGTTAGACCCGTCTTGATACCCAAAGGCTATAATCTGTTCACCAAAATAATTCCCAAGGGCTGCATAACTACCCGTTGAATAATCGGTTGACGCAAAATTTATATCAAGTCCGAGATAAGTCATAAGCGTATCAAAGCGATACTGACTATCAACGGCACCAGGAGAATTGGAAAATCGGTGCGACAATAGCCTGTAAGCTGTATAGCTCATTGTCTCTTTTTGTGCCGCCTGAATATTTACAGGTGTATTAATTCCATTGAACGGGCACGTGAAGCCATTAACTGTTTTGCCCAACATGTATGGTTCGGCCGTGGGGTCAAACATTGCCCAACTATCGTAAAGGGCAACTGAGGTGTGGAATAGGTTACGACCATGAACTGTTGGTCTTGCGAAATCATTTCTGATTGCTTCAAGCAAAGCTTCGTTCCAATGTCTAGCTACAGAGTGCTCTTGAGCCTGAATGGTTGAAGTGAAAAAAATTGTGAATAGAATGATAAAGAGCAGACGCATTATCCTTGTATAAAATTAATCTCCTTTAAAAATAGTTATTTCCGAATCGCATCATAAATCACCTGCTGAATGTTAGTTCGCACATCCATTCTGAGTAACTTTTTGTTCTCAGCATCTGGGTAAACACGGTTAGAAAGGAAGACGTAAACGATGTCCTGTTCTGGGTCTGCCCAAGCCATTGTTCCAGTAAATCCTGTGTGACCAAAACTGAGGGGTGAAACGCAATCGCAGGTTGGGCCACCGTTGCCATCTGGTTCTGGTTTATCAAAGCCAATTCCTCTTCTATTTCCGTTTTTACAGAACTGGCATTTGATGAATTCCTTTACCGTTTCAGGAAAGATATATCGCAATCCGCCATATTTTCCTTCATTCAAAAATAACTGCATTAACACAGCCAAATCATTAGCGTTTGAGAATACACCAGCGTGACCACCTACTCCGCCCATCATGGCCGCTCCCGGATCATGCACATCTCCCTGAACCAATTGCTTACGGAAGTTCATATCATATTCTGTCGGAACAATTCTATCCATTTCAATGCGCTCTCGTGGAAGAAACCCCATGGTTTGTAATCCAAGCGGTTTGTAAAAACTCTCAAATGCAAAGTCTTCCAATGGCTTTCCACTCTCCAACTCAACTACCTTCTTCATGTAGTAATAACCGAGGTCGCTGTACTTGTACTTTTTTTGGCTTCTGAGGTCAGAATCATTAATGATTTTATAAACCGTATCAGGATAATCCTTGCGCATATACAAGTCCTCTGCCACGCGTAAAGGGAACTCATCTGACTTAACATTGCGGTAATAAATACTGTCTGGCGCGCCTTCTTTAATCGTTTTGAGATAGAACGGAATCCAGGCTTTCAGCTGAGCATAATGCGCAAGCATATCCCTGAAAGTTATATTCTTCTTATTAGTCAATTTGAGCTCCGCCAGGTACTTTGAAACCTTGTCATCAACACTAATTTCTCCTGAATCGACCAGCTTCATGAAAGATGCCAATGAAGCTGCAACTTTGGTGATAGAAGCCAAGTCATAAACATCATCCTGCTTTACTTTCCTCTTACCCTCATAAGTATGATGGCCGAAAGTTTTATTGTAAACCACTACCCCATCTTTTGCAATAAGCAACTGAGCTCCAGGCGTAGCTTTTTCCTTAATCGCATCAAGCGTCAGAGAATCAATCTTGGCGAGAATGGTTTCATCTAAACCAACTTGGGCAGGCTCACCATAAGCCAATCTGGTTTTCTTGGTTTCAATTCCATCGCCATATCGAAACAAGCGATTGGCTGTTACCGGCAGTTTACCAGAAATTGCAATTCCTCCGAAAATGGCTTGTGCTGCCATTCGCTCCGAAACCTCTGTCTGACCATAGGAAAACAAGAGTGCGTTTGCATGTTCTAAACCTGGCATTCTTGCCAAAGAATACGGGTTTCCGAATACGTTAATAATCAATTCTGTGCTAAAACTGAGTTCTGCAATTGCATCTAAAAGCGATTGAGTTACACCGTAATTCTTAGAGCGTCTGCTACTCATTTTGTGAATACTCAGAATTACTTTATCGTAATCCTTAAGCTTCGAAAGTGTTTTGTATCGCTCCTGTTGATTCGTTTTAGAATTGATGGCATAATGATCAACTGGAGCGTATTTAGAAAGCATTTCCTGAAAAGGACTTCCGATAAGATCTCCGTAAGTGAGAGATGCAATTTTCTGTCCGTCAATCTTCCTAATTGGAACAGCATTCTTGTTGGTTAGCAATGTGAGCGAACCTGCAACCAACTCGTTATGCACCGCTTTCGCCTTGCTATTATTTAAGTCTTCGGTGAGGTTTTCAAGTTTAACTGGTTGATAATTATCTAAACCAGACCACGCCTTGGCGTTCAGCACTTTTAAACATCTACGGTTAATTTCTTCTTGGGTGATTTGACCTTCATTCACCGCTTTGCGAATGAGTTCCATTGCTTTTGGAACATCCTCTGCAAACTCCATTACATCGTTGCCAGCAAGGAATGCCATCAACTCAACTTCACCCGGACCGTAATACTTGCTTACGCCTTTCATATTGAGCGCATCAGTAAAAATGAGCCCTTCAAAACCGAGTGAATCTTTCAGCAATCCATTTACAATCTTTGGACTTAAAGTTGATGCTAGATTTTTGGTATCATCGAGTTCAGGAATGTAAAGATGCGCCACCATCATACTGCCAATTCCCTCCTTTATCATCTCCTTAAACGGATACAATTCCAACGAATCAATTCGCTCGTAAGAATGCTTGATAATTGGTAGCGTTAAGTGCGAATCTGAATCGGTATCTCCGTGACCTGGAAAGTGCTTCGCGCAAGCTAAAATGCCATTGTCTTGCATACCTTTCATCACGGCAACGCCTTTCTGTGCAACCTGAATTTTGTTCTCACCAAAACTTCTTGTGCCGATAACCGGATTGGCCGCATTGCTGTTTACATCAACAACGGGTGCAAAGTTGACGTGCATCCCAAGACGCTTCATTTGACGCGCAGTTTCAGCGCCAAAATCGTACAGCCTTTGGTTATCCTTAACCGCTCCCATGGTCATCGCACGTGGATAATCGATGGTTGAATCCAACCTCATTCCAACACCCCACTCAGCATCCATCGCAATCATCAACGGAACATCCGAAGCGTCTTGCAGGTAATTCTGCATAGTTGCATGACGAACGGGTCCGCCCTGAAAGAAGATTAACCCGCCAATCTTGTTTTCTCTGATGAGTTTTTCCAATGACTTGACGTGCGCAGAGTCTTTATTGGAGTAAGCCGCAACCATAAATAGCTGTGCTAATCGTTCATCTGGGGTTAGGCTGTTGAAAACAGAATCTACCCAAGCTTGCTTATTATGATTGTAAAAAACAGGCTTATTTTGTGCTTGAGAGCTCAATCCGAAACCAATAATTAAGAGTACCACTATCCACCTCATTCGATTCATTTTATCCATATCCTCCGAAGGTGAACAAATAAAATGCCGAGGAATTGCGTTCAACTTCTTAATTATTCACACTTTCTTGTCAGAACAATAACTTTGAGGCATGAGTTCTGGACTTCCATCTATGTTTAAATCGGCAAAAAACCGAAGGTTTGACTACAAGCCATGGTTTTATGACGAACAAAAAGAGCGAAAAGAAGAGTTAGAACGAAGGACTGAAGAACACAGAACAGGAGAAGTTTCTGACAAACGAAGACTGGAAAGACTTCGAGGTAACCTAGGTCGCAGTTGGTCTACCGGAGATATTTCAATTCGAAAAAAGGATTCGTTTGCACGAAACATTAGACTGCTTATTGTCTTCGCTGTTCTCATCGGCATTGTTGTATTAATCATTAGTTGGGGCGTGTAAGATTACATGGGAGACATTATCCGACTACTTCCTGATTCTGTTGCCAACCAGATTGCCGCTGGCGAGGTCATTCAGCGCCCTGCTTCGGCCGTAAAAGAACTTCTTGAGAATTCTGTTGATGCTGACGCGACAAAAATTCAGCTAATTGTTGAAGATGCCGGCAAGATTTTGATGCAGGTTATTGACAATGGCCGCGGCATGAGCGAGAACGATGCACGTATGTGTTTCGAACGCCACGCTACTTCGAAGATTGAAACTGCCGACCAACTTTTTGCTATCACAACTAAAGGTTTTAGAGGCGAAGCAATGGCATCTATTGCCGCTATTGCTCAGGTAGAAATGAAAAGCCGAACGGAGGAAAATCCTATTGGCATTCAAATCAATGTTGCAGGTTCTAAAATCACTAAGCAAGAGGCTTGTCAAACGCCTGTTGGAACAAGTATTTCCATCAAGAATCTATTTTTCAATGTTCCTGCAAGAAGGAATTTCTTGAAGTCTAATCAAGTGGAAACGCGCCACATTATGGATGAATTCATCCGCGTAGCATTAGCACATACTGATTTGGAAATCAGTCTATTCCATGATGGTGATGAACTTTTTCATTTAAAACCAACTAAGCTTAGACAGCGTATTGTAGACATTTTTGGAAAAAGCTTTAATGAAAAGCTAGTGCCTATTAGCGAAGAGACTTCAATAGCTACAATTACTGGTTTTGTTGGCAAGCCAGAACATGCACGCAAGAAGCGTGGAGAACAGTTCTTTTTTGTAAATAATCGCTTCATAAGGAGTCCGTATCTCAATCATGCCATTTCTTCTGCATACGATGAATTATTGGCTGAAAAAACGCATCCAGCATACTTCATTTTCTTTCAGGTCGACCCGTCTTTCATCGACATCAATATTCATCCAACTAAAACGGAAATTAAGTTTGAGGATGAGAAATCGATTTACGCTATTCTGCGCTCTGCGGTAAGGCAATCTTTAGGAAAGTACAACATCTCTCCTACCATTGATTTCAATCAGGAAATGAGCATCGACTTCTCGGCTCCACCAAAAAACGTACAACTATTCCAACCTGAATTGCCTGTTTCTTCTGGGACTTCTTATGGCTCAAAAGGCGCGCATTCTGCCGCAATTACAAGAACACGTTCCGAAGGATGGCAAAAAGAATCTGACGGTGATTGGCAAAAGATGTACGAGGGATTGCAAGATGTAATTCCAAGTCAGCCAGAGATAACAACCATTCAAAGTAAATTAACCGTTGATGAGCAAGTTGAAAAACGACCAATTCAAATTCACGGTAGATACGTGCTTTCAAGTATTAAATCTGGGACAATAATTATTGACCAGAAACGAGCTCATGAGCGTATTATTTACGAACAGATTGTGCAAAGTTTAGCACTACAGCAGGCACCAAAACAACAGCAACTTTTCCCGATTAATATTGAACTAAGTAGTTCAGATAGCAAGGTTCTTTCAAGCATTTTGGAAGAAGTGAAATTGCTGGGAATGGACATTGAATCGTTCGGCAAAAACACGTTTATCGTTCAAGGTTTAGCCACTTATATCGATGAAAAATCGGTTAAAGAAGTGATTGACGAAATCTTGGAAGAATACAATCAGTCTGGGAGTTTGACCAAAAGTAAGAAGCTAGACAAGCTTGCGCAAGCCATGGCTAGAAGAGCATCTATCGACTACGGCAAAGTCTTACAACCAGCAGAAATGACGCAACTCATTGACGAGCTTTTTGCTTGCGACCTTCCCTACTCCGCGCCAAGCGGCAAGCCAACCATGATTACTATGACGTTGGACGAATTGGAGAAAAGGTTTGGGTAAAAGACCCTCGCACAACTTGCGTCATGCGGGGTAAACCAAAGGCGGGCCTATCCATCAACCGATAACCTTAGCTCATCATTTTCTTCACACTATTCCAAGGCCCACCGTTTTCTACCTCAATACCCGCATTATGTAATTGGCCTGCCGCCATTCCACTTCTCGCTACTGACCTAGAACAAGTAATTATCACTTTATTTTTACTCTTCAATTCGTTCACTTTCCCTGGAATCAAATCAAGCAGAATGTTTACCGATTCTGTAATGTGACCACCTACGTATTCTCCTGGCGTTCTTACATCAATAATCAACGCTCCTTTTTTTAGTAGTGCTGCTACCTTCTCGTTTTTCTTTGTCCCTCCAAAAATTGAAAATATGCTCATCTATCTTTTCTGTTGATTTAATGGCTTGTGCAAAGGAATACCAGTTAATCTCGCCCCATGGCAACATGAGTTACGTAAGCTTTCAGATTGTCATCAATGGTACACGATTAGCTTCAAAAAACGGTAAATTGCACATCATATAACAGCTTACATATGAATAAGTATTTGAAACTGGGTCTTTTGCTATTCGGAATTATTGCACTCTACCTGCTATCTGTTGCTAGTTACCAAGGGAAAAACGCCAACGCGTATCATGCTCCCGAGGAAATCAACTTTTTCAGAGGCAATGCCATCGAACTTCCGCTATCAGATAACGGCTATTTCAAAGCCTCCGGTAATTGCGATGGCTGCCATGGTTTGGATGAAACTATGTTTGCTAACACCATTAATGGTAACCATGATGTAAGCCCTGTAACGTATTGGAGAGGTTCTATGATGGCCAACTCAGCCAAAGATCCATTTTGGAAAGCAAAGGTTAGTCATGAAGTTGCAATTAACCCAGCGCATAAGGAAGCTCTAGAGGATAAGTGTACAACCTGTCATGCACCAATGGGCAAGTACTCTCACGATGAGTTCAATTTAGGAGCCTACGGAATGGATGACCTGGAAACTGATACAATGGGGCAAGATGGCGTATCGTGCTTAGCATGTCACAAGCAATCGACAGAAAACCTTGGAAACGAACATTCTGGCGTGCTTCACTTCATAGGGGCACCTGTGGCATACGGCCCATTCGGAAAACCGTTTGAGCCGCCAATGCAAGACTTAGTGGGTATAATTCCCGTCTACAGCGAGCACATTAACGATGCTGGTGTTTGCGCAGGTTGTCATACGCTAGTTACAGAAAGTGCAGACCTTGATGGAAACCTAACAGGTTCAACTTTTGTAGAGCAAGCCACCTACCACGAATGGTTGAATTCTGCTTATGACGACAACCAGTCAAATGCGACTACATGCCAAGGGTGCCATATGCCTAGGATTGAAGACGAGGTAGTTATATCCGCAAACTACCCAGCACTCTTGTTCCCAAGAGAACCTTACGCCTTACATGAATTAGTTGGTGGGAACAGCTTTATGCTTAAAATCCTGAAGCAAAATGCAACCACGCTAGGTATTGCTGCTTCTGATGAAGTAATGGATTCTACCATCGCAAGAACCAATAGGATGCTTCAGCAACAGACAATGAACCTAGACCTTTCATTCTCCACATTTAATAATGACACCGGATACTTTGAAGTACGCTTAGAGAACTTGGCTGGACATAAATTCCCATCAGGATATCCTTCTCGTAGAGCTTTTGTTGAATTTGTGGTGATTCAAGATAATGGAGACACCTTATTCCAATCAGGCGTATTGCAACCAGACTTTGAAGTTGTAGGTCATAACGCTGATTACGAGCCGCATTATAACGTGGTTAGGCAAGAAGACCAAGTTCAGATATATGAAATGGTTATGGGCGATGTGAATAATGACGTAACAACTGTGCTAGAACGCGCCTTTCAGATGAAAAAAGATAACCGACTAGCTCCTCTCGGGTTTACCACGACTCATGAAGTTTACGACACAACCAAAATTGTTGGTGGCGCACTTACTGATTCAGATTTCAACTTCGAAGGTTTTGAAGGCTCAGGAACAGATAAAGTACATTACAATGTTCCTTTGAACGGATATAACGGCACCGTTAAAATTCTATCGAAAGTTTGGTATCAATCAGTACCTCCAAGGTATTTGACCGAAATGTTTGCTGTTTCTACGCCAGAAATAGCAGCTTTTCAGGCAATGTATAATGCTTCGGATAAGGCCCCCGTGTTAATTGCTTCAGACTCCATCATTAACGTAAATGTGGTTACACGAATTGAAGATTCTGAACTCATAAGGTTTGATATTTACCCTAATCCAACAACGGACGGAATTGTGAACGTATCTGGTTCAAGCCTCACTAGCATTACAGCAATTAATGTTTACGCAGTAGACGGTAGATTAGTCTCTTCTTATGCTGCTTATCCCGTAGGTGGAATTCAACTGCCCGTAAAAAGCGGTGTTTATCATATACAATTAGAGGGCGACTTTGGAAGCAAGTTGATTAAGCTAATTCGCAACTAAAGCCCTCGCGCATTGGTTAGGAATTTTCGTATTGGTTCGCTAGCGCTGAAATGGTCCATTACAATATCTGCAAAATCATCTTGCAAAATGATTTCTGGTTTCATAGACGAGAAAAAGTAAAACTGCTTATTCTATAAGGAGACCCTATTTAAATTCCTTTTTGATGTCTTTCATCACCCTTCCACGGGTGTGTTTAAGCCAATTATAGATTGCTCTGGCCCAATAGTTCCGGAACCCAAAGCCACCGGCCTCTCCAACCAATTTATGGTTGTAAATAACTTGCTTGGTAGCAACGTCAAAAAACGTGATATAACCAAAGCCTTCCTCTCTAATTTTATCGAAGGATTCTACCACAATCACAACACCAATCCCATCTTGGTATTCCTCAATTTTATAGCGGCTAACCGCAACTTTAATGTTGTCTTCATTAATTGAATAAGACTTATTGATGACCAGGGTTTTCACCTTGATATTATCGTTCACCACATCAACAACTCCATAATCGTACTTAAGGTCAGATACTAATAATGCCTTGCCCCATTCGTACTTGTCTCCTTCAGAAATCATAACATGATTCCATTTTCTGAAGTAATCTTCTTTAATAGCTACTGGATCATTAAAGCCTTCGCTGCCAATCATTCTTGCTTCGGTAAAATCGAGGCCAAACCAGATTACATCACAGTTTTCCTCCATAAAATCGTTCATGGTTCTTTGCCCAAAGCTTACAAAGGGTAAAATCATAATTGCCAATAGCGCCAATCGTTTCATCTGTTCCGTTTTTACATTCCCGAAACTACAACTCTGTAATTTTCAATCTTGTTTGTTGCCTCAATTCTGTTCCTTTGACCCTTCGGAACAAATATTATTCTGCTTTAAACCTTCTAAGACTTACCAAGTCTGAACGGCTTATTCTCTAAAGAAGTATGTACAAAATTCAATTATTAACCTTCCTTCTTTGCTTCATTTCTGTTACCACTTACGCCCAGCGAGGCGAAGGTGGAAGACCTGGAGGTGGTGGAAGACCTCCTGCCAGAATACTCAGCGGAATTATTGTTGATGAAAACCAAGAACCTATTCCGTATGCCTCAGTTTCAACACGTTCTGTGCGTGATACAACTCGCTTGCGGGGAATAGCCTCAAACGTAGACGGCACATTTGAAATGAGCCTTCGACCAGGTCGATTTAAGCTTACTATTTCGTTTTTATCCTATGAGAATTGTACGCAGGAAATAAGTTTGAAAGGGGGTGATTTGAATATTGGAACCATCCAGCTAAAACCAAACAGTGCGCTTATTGATGAAGTGGTTGTAAAGGGAGAAAAAGGCTACATGGAAATGAAGCTTGACCGAAGGATTTACAACGTTGGCAAAGACCCAAATAATGCGGGTAGTAATGCCCAAGAAATTTTGGAAACGGTTCCTTCGGTTGAGGTTGATGTTGATGGAACGGTTAGTCTTAGGGGAAGTTCTAATGTTCGGATTTTGGTAGATGGAAAGCCTTCTGGACTAACTGGCATTAGCACGCAAGACGCCTTGCGGCAATTGCAAGGCAGTCTTATTGAAAAAATTGAAGTTGTTACCAATGCATCTGCTCGTTATGATGCTGAAGGAGAAGCGGGAATCATCAATATTGTGCTTAAAAAGGAAAAACGGAGCGGGTTCAACGGTTCGGTTGAAGTAAATGCTGGCTACCCACATAAGTATGGCGCCTCTGCCAATCTTAATTACCGCACGGGAAAGGTGAACGTATTTGGCGGAATTGGTGGCCGTTATCGCGAAAGCCCCGGCACAGGGAATTCGAGACAAGAGTTCTTTTTGGATGACACAACGTTTTCTTATGAGAAAGTGCAAAACCGAATACGTGGTGGTTACTCTTTAAATGGTCGATTTGGCGTTGATTATTTCATCAACAAAAAGACCAACATTACAGCTTCTGGTATGTATAGCAGTTCTTGGAATAAGAACACTTCGAGCATTAAATATTCTGATTACAACGAGAATGGGGTTGTTACCCAAGAGGTAAATCGTGCTGAAGAAGAAAACGAAACTGGTGACAACATTGAAGCAAACTTGAACTTTAGAAGGACATTTAAATCTGATGAGCAATTACTAACTGCAGATGTACGCTGGTTTACGCGTGGCGATTTTGAGCTAGCCGACCTGTTAGAAGTGGGCGATGATTATACCCTTAGTCAGCGAACAGAGAATATAGAAAGCAATAGAAACTGGTTGATTCAAACAGATTACGTGCATCCGTTTAGCAAAAACGTGAAACTAGAAACAGGTTTAAAAGCAACCCTTAGAAGAATAAATAACGATTACCAAGTAGAGCAATTTAACGATAGTATGCAGTGGGAAATTCTCGAGCGATTCGATAATAATTTTGTGTTTGACGAAAATGTTTACGCAGCATATTTGATGGCAAGCGGAAAAATCAAACGCTTCTCAATTCAAGGAGGTGTACGTGCAGAATATTCTGACATAACCACAGAACTTACGAAGACAAACGAAAAGAATAGACAGCAATACATCAGCTTCTTTCCATCGGCACATTTAAGTTATGAGTTTGCCTCCAATAACTCCATTCAATTGAGTTATAGCAGAAGAATAAGTCGTCCGCGTTATAGGCACCTCCTACCCTTTTTCAGTCTTACAGATAACCGGAACATCTATTCTGGAAACCCGAATGTAAAACCAATATTTACACACTCCGCAGAACTAGGCTATCTTAAAAACTGGGACAAAGGTTCGTTGCTTACAAGCATTTATTATAGACATAGAGATGGCGTTATTGAACGCATTTCTCGTTCCGATTCTACGGGCCTTATAACCACTTTCCCCGTTAATTTAAGTACGGAAGATGCTGGAGGATTGGAGTTAAGTTTCTCTTACAGCATGTTTAAATGGTGGCGCGTAATGTTAAGTGCAAATGCCTACTACTCCATTACCAATGGTACTTATGAAACACAGTCGTTTTATGCTGAGGCACTTACTGCACGCGGGCGATTTACCAGCAAATGGACCATCTGGAAAAAGCTTGATGTGCAAACAGCTTTTATGTACCGCGCACCAAGAAATACGGCACAAGGAAAAACCCTCAGCATGTATTCTTGGGACATTGGTTTAACTATGGATGTGTTTAAAGGAAATGGCACCGTAACGTTCAACGTTAAAGACATCCTTAATTCCCGAAAGAGACGTTGGGAGGTTGATACACCTACGCTGGTTTCTACCAATGATTTTCAGTGGAGAGCAAGACAATTTACCCTGAGTTTTACCTACCGTATTAACCAGAAGAAAAAGCGCGGGAAAGGCAGCCGTAGAGATGGTGGTGGAGGAGATTCTGATGATGGGAATTTTTGACAGTACAAGACAGCAAACCCTTTTATTATATCCGCAAAACATTAAGGTTATCTCCTTAAAACGTCTGAAAATTGAAACAACGAATAGCACATATTTCACTTGTAGTCCGAGACTATGATGAAGCCGTTGACTTCTACACCAAAAAGTTAGATTTTGTGGTGATAGAAGACACCAAACTAAGTGAAGAAAAGAGGTGGGTTGTAATTGCGCCTGCAGGAGCCAAAGAATGCTGTCTCCTACTTGCAAAGGCCGCAAACAAGCAGCAGGCTGCTAGTGTAGGAAATCAAGCAGGCGGAAGAGTTTTCCTTTTTCTGTTTACGGATAATTTTCAAAGAGATTATGATAAAATGGTTTCGCGGGGAATAACCTTTGTTCGCCCGCCAAAAGATGAACTGTATGGACGAGTTGCCGTTTTTAAAGACCTGTACGGTAATCAATGGGACCTACTTGAACCGAATGAAAAGAATAAAGGAGTCTTGAGCTAACCAAAGCTCTGTGGGCCTTGTTGCGGTAATTGAATTCAAAGCGTGTTTATTGAAGGCCAAATTTGAAAAATACTGATGTATCGAAATAAGTAAGCTATTCTTGCAGCCAGAACAACCACAATGAGCCTAGAAAAAGAATTACAGAAAAGAGCCGAATCTAAATGCGAACTATGCGGTTCTGAAAATGATTTAAAAGCATTTGATGTTTCGCCAAAAGGTGGTAATGCCGATGGTGCAATTCTTACTTGCGGCACATGCCACGAACAACTTTCTGATGAATCTAAAATAGACGCTAACCATTGGCGCTGCTTGAATGATGGCATGTGGAGCACAGTTCCTGCTGTTCAGGTTATTGCTTTTAGAATGTTAAGTACACTTAAGGCTGAGGGATGGACACAGGGTTTGTTGGACATGATGTACATGGAAGAAGACACGGCAGCTTGGGCAAAAGAAGGTGTTGCCGATGATGATTCGGAAGCAATCATTCATAAAGACAGTAACGGTGTTGTACTTAAGAATGGAGATTCTGTTGTGATAATTAAAGACCTGAATGTGAAAGGTTCAAGTATTGTGGCCAAGCGTGGCGAAGCTGTGAGAAACATCTCTTTAGTATGGGATAATGCCGAACAAATTGAAGGCCGTGTTGGCTTTCAGCAAATTGTGATTCTTACACAGTACGTGAAGAAAACCAGCTAGTTTTTCCTCACCCAAACCAATTTCTGTTCATAACTATTCCCTCTATTTTTAGGGTTTTTAAGTGATTGGCTTTAGATTAGACTAATGATTTTACGGATATAGCTTACTCGTTGTATCTTTGAGAGGGCGCCCTTACGAACACGAGGACGCCTTCGTCTATTTCAAAAAGAGTAGAGGATCAAAAATCGCGAAAGCTAGCTGTTTACTCGGCAATTAAAAATCGCAGTTCTTCGGAGTTCTTGGGAAAGGAATAACGTCTCTTACGTTGGTCATTCCGGTAATGAACATCATCAGACGTTCAAACCCTAAACCAAAACCACTATGCTCTACCGTTCCGAATTTGCGTGTGTCTAAATACCACCAAACACTTTCTTCTGGAATGTTGAAGTCTTTAACTTTCTGAAGCAGTACATCATAACGCTCCTCACGTTGAGAACCTCCAACGATTTCGCCAATTCCAGGGAATAGAATATCCATGGCCGCAACGGTTTTTCCATCTTCATTTAGCTTCATGTAAAAAGCTTTAATAGTGGCAGGGTAACCGGTAATAATTACTGGCTTTTTGAAGTGTTTTTCAACCAAGAAACGTTCGTGCTCACTTTGCAAATCAACACCCCATTCGTTTATAGGATACTTGAATTTCTTCTTCTTGTTTGGCTTTGAATTTCTGAGAATGTCAAATGCTTCTGTATAGGTAATTCTTGCAAAATCGTTATCGGAAGCGAACTTTAGTTTCTCCAATAATTCCATTGGCTGACGCTGGTCTTGAGGCAACCCTTTCTCTTCTTGCGTAATTCTATCGCTCAGGAACTGAAGGTCATCCGGACAGGTTTCTACCACATCCTTAATCACCTCTTTTAAGAAGTCCTCTGCCAAATCCATATTGCCATGTATATCGCAAAAAGCAACCTCAGGCTCAATCATCCAAAATTCCGCCAAATGGCGAGAAGTGTTTGAGTTCTCCGCTCTAAATGTTGGCCCAAACGTGTACACTTTAGAAAGCGCCATTGCCGCCAATTCAGCTTCAAGCTGACCTGTAACGCAAAGGTTGGTCACCTTACCAAAGAAGTCTTCAGAATAGTCAACTTTTCCTTCTTCAGTTAGCGGTGGATTCTTCGGGTCGAGCATCGTAACTCGGAACATCTCTCCTGCTCCTTCTCCATCTGTTCCTGTTAAAATGGGAGTATGTATGTTGAAGAAACCTCTATCGTTGAAGTATTTATGGATAGCGAAAGTCAGCGCATGTCTTACTCGAAACACCGAACTAAATGTGTTGGTACGCATTCTTAAATGCGCATTCTCCCGCAAAAACTCTAAGCTGTGTTTCTTAGGCTGAATAGGAAACTCGTCTGGGTCTGCAACGCCAT
>JBLHEU010000014.1:0-24819 GCA_047614525.1 Bacteroidia bacterium
CCTTAGTAAAAACCGTACGCAATGCGGTTTCAACTACCTTATTCAACTCAGGACTGGAACAACCTGCGCTGTATATAAAAACATCGGTAATGTTATCAGCATAATCCGTTAATAAACGTTGCGCTTTGAGAGTAGCGCTGATGATGGATTCGCTGTGAAAAAACGGGTTAAACCCCATGGTGCTTACGGCTCCAACTTCAGCTTCGCCATCCATTAATTTCCAGTCGCACTTTGTACTTCCGCTGTCTGCAATCAGTATCATTTAACGTTGTAATAATCTTGTTTGGTTTGCAAAGAAAGGCAAGTTAGTGTTAATTTGACACTAAGTAAATCGAACGCCTAGAGTCAGAATACAAGCTAATGTCCGAAAATCAATCTTTAAGTCTAAATCCCAATGTATCTGTAGACTGCGTGGTCTTTGGGTTTGATGTTTCTGGATTGAAAGTTCTGCTAATTGAACGGGAGAATCCCGATAACACGGAGGGTAAAAACTTTCAATTACCAGGCGATTTAATTAGGAACAACGAAAACCTTGATCAAGCCGCCAATCGCGTTTTAAAAGAACTAACTGGTCTCAATGATTTATATCTCACTCAATTTTCGGCTTTTGGAGACCCTTCCCGCGTTAAGCGAGAAAACGATTTAGAATGGTTGAAAACCGTGAGAAAAGACCCGGAAGCACGTGTAGTAACGATTGGGTATTTCTCGTTAATCAAGCCCGAAGACTTTAAACCTGCGGCAAACTCATTTGCAAGGAAAGCTGAGTGGATAAACGTTAATGATGTGCCTGAACTGGCCTTTGACCATAACCATATTTTAAATGATGCATTAAAAGCATTACAACTTAAAATGCGAACAGAACCAGTTGGTTTTGAACTTCTTCCAGCCAAATTTACTCTTGGTCAGTTACAGAATTTGTACGAAACGGTTTTAGAATTTGATATGGACAAAAGGAACTTTAGAAGAAAGATTCTAAGTACAGATATTCTTATTCCGTTGGACGAAAAACAGCGAGGAGTGGCGCATAAACCAGCAAAACTGTACGCTTTTAACCCATCAGCACAGAACCATTCTTTCAGCCCGATGTTTGATTTTCAATAGAAATTTAACTTCGCGCGCTCTTAAACGTATTTGACTCCATGAATTCAGAATCGATAACTATCAAGGACGGTGTTTTAACCGTTCCGAATCACCCAATAATCCCTTTTATAGAAGGAGACGGAATTGGCGTTGACATTTGGACCCCTGCTAAAAAAGTATTTGATGCTGCCGTTGAGAAGGTATATGGCGATTCCAAAAAAATTGACTGGCTAGAGATTTTAGCCGGAGAAAAGGCTTATCACGAAACTGGTGAGTGGTTACCGCAAGAATCGTTAGAGGCGGTGAGAAAACACCTCGTGGCCATCAAGGGACCTTTAACGACTCCTATTGGAGGCGGAATTCGTTCATTGAATGTTCAGCTTCGTCAAACGCTTGACCTTTACGTTTGCCTCAGACCTGTTCGTTGGTTTAAAGGAGTTCCATCACCATTGGTTCATCCTGAATACACCGATATGGTGATTTTTAGAGAAAACACCGAAGACATTTATGCTGGAATTGAATTTCAAGCGGAAACGCCAGAATGTAAAAGGCTGATAAACATTCTTCAGGATGATTTTGGAGCTAGAGGCATTCGTTTTCCAGAAACAACCTCTATCGGCATAAAACCTGTTTCTAAACAAGGGACGGAGCGACTAATCTGTGCAGCAATTGAATACGCCATTGAGCACAAAAAATCATCGGTAACCATTGTTCACAAAGGGAACATTATGAAGTTTACGGAAGGTAGTTTCAAGAAATGGGGCTACGATTACGCTGAATCTCATTTTAAGGACCAAGTTTTTACTTGGGGAATGTATGATGAAATACTTTCTACCGATGGTGTTGATGCCGCTAATCAAGCACAAGATGACGCGCAAGCTGCCGGAAAAGTGTTGATTAAAGATTGTATTGCAGACGCATTCTTACAGGAAATTTTGCTCTATCCAAAACAGCATTCTGTTGTTGCAACACTAAACTTAAATGGCGATTATATTTCTGACTCTTTAGCAGCTTGTGTTGGAGGAATTGGAATTGCGCCCGGTGCCAACATCAACTACAATACAGGATATTCCATTTTTGAAGCAACACATGGTACCGCCCCTAAATTGGCTGGACAGAACATGGTTAATCCAAGTTCTATTATTCTTTCTGGCGCAATGATGTTTGAATATTTGGGTTGGACAGAAGTTTCGCAGCTAATTGAAAAAGCTGTTGAAAGTGCGATTGCTAGCAAACGCGTAACTTTTGACTTCCATAGATTGATGGAAAATGCCGAGCTCCTTTCCACTTCAGAATTTGGAGACGAGATTATCAAAAACATGAACCAATAACGCAGAACCTTGGCGGCAGAAAAACAAGCGTCATTTTTCTTGAAATCTATAGCTTGCAACTCGAAACTTAATTCTTACATTTGCCGACCAAAATTTTGACTACGAGAAGCAATGGCTAATCATAAATCTACCCTTAAGAGAATACGTTCAAACGAGACTAAACGTTTGAGAAACAAATACATTCACAAGACAACTCGTAGCGCCATTAAGGAGTTACGTGAGGCTTCTGATAAGAAAATAGCTGAAAAATTATTTCCTGCGGTGATTGCATTGGTTGATAAATTGGCCAAGAACAACATCATTCATAAAAACAAAGCATCCAACCTTAAATCTAAGTTAACGGTGCACGTTAACGCACTTTAAGGTTAGTTCAAATACATTTAAAAGCCTCGTCTTACCGGACGGGGCTTTTTTTGTGTTCAATTATTACCTTCATGTTGTTAGAATGGGCGAATACAATGAAATAAAAGGAATTAAATCTTGGGCCGAAGATGATCGTCCCAGAGAAAAGCTATTGCTAAAAGGCCGAGCGGCTTTAAGCGATGCTGAATTGATAGCTATTCTCATTGGGTCTGGAAGTGCCGATGAAACAGCAGTTGGGCTTTCTAAACGCATTCTGTATAGTCTAGACAATCGGCTTTCTCAGTTGGCCAAGCTTTCGGTTAAAGACCTAACCCAATTCAAAGGAATTGGCGAAGCAAAAGCAATCAGCATTATTGCGGCCTTAGAATTAGGAAGACGAAGAAAGGACACTGAAACGAGCAAGCGAATAAAAATCACGGGAAGTCAGAGCGCATTTGATGTTGTTTACCCACACCTTGGAGATTTGAACCACGAAGAGTTTTGGGTAATCTTTTTAAATCGTGCAAACGAAGTAATTGGAAAAGAAAACATCTCAAAAGGAGGCGTTTCTGGAACGGTTGTAGATCCGAAAGTTATTTTTAAACAGGCAGTTCAGTTTCCGGCTTCTGCTATCATTCTCGCACATAATCATCCTTCTGGCAACCTTAAACCAAGTCAAGCAGACCATCAACTCACCAAAAAATTAAAAGAAGCGGGAAAAGCTTTAGATATTCCTGTGTTAGATCACCTAATAATTGGAGAACGGGATTACTTTAGCTTTGTGGACGAGAGCGTATTTTGATGAAGAAATTATTGACAATTATTGGTGCAAGACCGCAGATTATTAAAGCAGCGGCTTTAAACCGAGCCATTCGAACCAAGTTTTCTAACCGTTTAACCGAAGTATTGGTGCATACAGGCCAACACTACGACCATGGAATGTCTGACGTTTTCTTCGATGAAATGGGAATAGCCAAACCAGATTATCAGCTTGGAATTGGTTCTGGCAGCCATGGAAAACAGACAGGCAAAATGCTTGAGAAGATTGAGAATGTCATCAATCTAGAAAAGCCTGATGCGCTGGTTATTTATGGTGATACAAACTCAACCATTGCTGGTTCTTTAGCAGCGTCTAAACTACATCTGCCTGTTGTACATATTGAAGCTGGGCTTCGTTCTTACAACAAACGCATGCCAGAAGAGATTAATCGGATTACTGCCGACCATGCCTCTACCCTACTTTACTCGCCAACAAATTCCGGTTTAAAAAACCTTGAAAAAGAAGGGTTTAAAACATTAAAAGCGGCTAGGGAAATTGGCAAAGCCGACATCAACAATCCTTATGTTTTTCACTGTGGTGATTTGATGTATGATAACACGCTTTTTTACAGCGCCAAGGCTGAAGAAAAATCGGAGTTGTTTGCCAACCATGAGATTGAAAAAGGCAACTATGTTCTATCAACCATTCACCGTCCTCAAAACACGGATGACTTAGATACTTTACTCGGTATTTTAACAGCGTTAAACGAAATATCTGAGGCGGAAAACATTCAAATAATTCTCCCGCTTCATCCAAGAACTGCAAATGTTTTAAAGGAAGTTGAGGACGACCGAATTTCTGAGATTAAGAACAATGCAAAGTTCAAGATAATTGAACCTGTGGGTTTCCTAGAAATGATTTTACTTGAGAAACATTCTAAGCTAATTATGACAGACAGCGGTGGCGTTCAGAAAGAAGCTTTCTTCATGAAAAAGCCCTCTGTCATACTTCGTCCAGAAACAGAATGGACAGAAATTGTTGAGCACGGTTGCGGTGTTTTGGCGGGTTCTGATTCAGCTAAAATTAAGTCTGGATTTGAGCAATACAAGAATAATGTGAGTATAGAATACCCTAGCATATTTGGGGATGGAAAAGCAGCTGAATTTATTTGCCAGTCAATTCTAGAGCAACTGAACTAATGCTGATTTACAGCCACAAAATCACACCTAGAGTTAGATACATTTTCAATGTGCTTTTTGATGATATGCTCGGATTGGAAATCCAATTTGAGTCGAACAAAGAAGCCTTCAGCAATTCTACCGAGCCAAAGTTTAGCTATTCGCATAGTCCTATAGCAGATGAACTGCATATCAAATCTCAAGGTTTGCTGCACGAGACTGGTGTGAAGGACCAAAACATCAAAGTATTGGAAGACCAAAACGGTAAGCACTTCTATTCTGTTTCTTCTGAAAAGAGCTTACTGAACTTTGATGTATTTGCTGCATCATTCTTCCTTCTGTCTAGATATGAAGAATGTCTTCCGCACATAAGAGATCAATACAACAGGTTTGAAGCCAAGGAAAGTCTAGCATTCAAAAACCAGTTTCTTACCCAACCTGTAGTTGACCAATGGCTTATTCGGCTAAGAGATATCATTGAAGCTAAACACCCAGAACTAACCTTTAAAAAGCGAGAGTATAAGTTTGTATCTACCATAGATATTGACAATGCTTATGCTTATAAAAACAAAGGTTTTTTAAGAACAGCAGGTGCTTTCGGTCGGTCTTTGGTGACTAGAAATTTGAAGGAGTTTACTGAGCGAACCAACGTTCTTCTTGGTCGACAACAAGACCCTTACGACACCTATGATTTTCAGCTTGAAACTCAGGAGAAATACAACATTGAAACACTCTATTTCTTTCTACTTGCTGACTATGGCGTGAATGATAAAAATGTACCGCATTACAATCAGGAGTTTCAATCTCTGATAAAACACCTAGCCGATTATGCAAAAGTTGGTATTCACCCAGGATTCAACTCAAACAAGAATGTAGAAAAGCTTAAAACAGAAAAGAAAAGGCTAGAGAAAATCATACATCGATCTGTTGTAAAAAGCCGACAGCATTTCCTCATCCTTCACGTTCCGCATACATATCAAAACCTAATTGACAACGATATTCTAGAGGACCATTCCATGGGATACGCTGCCCATACTGGCTTTAGAGCGGGCACGTGTACTCCATATCGTTACTACGATCTCGACCTCGAGACCACAACCGAATTGATGGTTCATCCGTTTGCAATGATGGAAGCTACATTGAAATACTATATGAAGCTTTCCACAGAAGAATCAAAAGCCCACATATCTGAATTGATTAATACCGTCAAATCTGTTGATGGAACATTCATCAGCCTTTGGCATAATGAAACACTTAGCAATGTTGGCCTTTGGGAAGGGTGGCGCGATGTTTTTAGCCATATGGTTGAAGAAGCTCAGCCTTAAGGATTAATTCAAAATTCGTGCTTGATTTCGCTATATTTAGAAATTCGATTTGGCAAACTAATCCCTAATCAAAAATCACAGTTTACATGGCAAACATTCTTGGCGGAAAAGGTTCATTGCTCGACCAATTTATTGGCGAAATACGGAACGTAGAAGTGCAAAATGACAGAATGCGGTTCCGAAGAAACCTTGAGCGAATTGGCGAGGTAATGGCTTATGAGATTAGCAAAGAACTAGAGTGGAATACAGGTGTAGTAACCACTCCTTTAGGTGATGCCGAATTACCAGTAATTGAATCTCAACCTGTTTTGGCCACCATATTAAGAGCTGGTTTAGGTTTACATCAAGGTTTCCTGAATTACTTCGACAAAGGGGACAACTGCTTCATCTCGGCTTACCGAATGAACCATAAAGAAGACGGAACGTTTGACATTAAAATCGAATACTTGTCAAGTCCTTCAGTTGAAGGTAGAGTTGTGATTTTATCCGATCCTATGCTGGCTACAGGAGGTTCTATGGTTCTAGCGTACAAAGCGTTATTAAGGAGGGGTAATCCAAAACACGTTCATATAGCTTCTGCTATTTCAAGTCGAGAAGGTTTAGAATATTGCCAAAAGCATCTACCTAAAAACGTTACGTATTGGATTGGAGCTTTGGATGAAGAACTGACTGCCCAAGCTTACATTGTTCCTGGTTTGGGAGACGCTGGAGATTTGGCCTACGGAGCCAAAGAATGATTGGACGAACGGTACAACTATAGTTGAAGTAAAGCGTAAAGGAAGTAATCACGAGGTGGAGAAAATTCTTCAAATATTATTAGTCCTAATACTGAGCGCAACCAAATTTTTGACTGCGCCCATTACCTCACTTAATATAGGGTTTGGGTACTTAGAAACCTTAACGATTACAACCCTTGGCGGGCTGGTTGGCGTGTTTTTCTTTTACTATTTGAGCTCCGTCATCATGCTTCTAATAGCTAAAATAACAGGCCGCTTATCAAACGGAAAAACACCTAAGAAAAAGCGCTCCTTCACTTGGAAAAACAAGCTCATTGTAAAAATAAAGCGAGAGTATGGACTTATTGGTCTTGCGGCTGTCACTCCAATTTTTCTATCAATACCGTTAGGCACATTTTTAGCTGCGAGATTCTTCCATGACCAGAAAAAGGTATTGACTTACTTGGCAGCATCAGTTGTTGTTTGGTCTGTGATTGTATCTTCGGTGGTCATCATTTTCTAACTATATTTTGGACACTATTCAACACATATTTTTCGATTTAGACAGAACCCTTTGGGATTTTGAAGCGAACTCTGAAGCCACTCTTAAAGAGTTGTTTCTTGAACTCCACCTCGATCAAAAATTGGGTGTGTCTAACAACATATTTATCAAGGAATACAAACGGATAAACGAATTGTTTTGGGAGGATTACCGAAATGGGGTAATCGGTAAAGAGACGCTTCGATATGCTCGATTTGAAGCGGCCATGGAATTCTTTGGACATTCCGACAGAGAACTAGCCACAACTATTGGTGAAGAATACATTTACCGGAGTCCTCGTAAAACTAGATTGGTAGATGGCGCCATAGACATTTTAGACTATCTCAAACCCAAATATCAACTACATATTATCACCAACGGTTTTGATGAGGTTCAACAGATTAAAATGGATAAGTCTGGGCTGGCTCCATATTTTGAGCAAGTAATTACTTCTGAAGAAGCTGGAGCAAAAAAACCTAATAGAGTTGTTTTTGATTATGCTGCCGAAAAATCGGGATCAACAGCTCAAAACAGCATTATGATTGGCGATCATTTTGAAGCTGATATTGAAGGGGCTTTAGGCGTGGGTTGGAAGGCTGTTTTCTACGAACCTGGTTTGGAGAAGATGGTTGGAAAAGACTTCCTACACATTCATCATTTGAATGAGCTGAAAGAGATTCTTTAAATCTCGGCTAGAACGCTTATTCCGCCTTTAACCTTCTCGTCAATCTCTACTTTCACCTTCGCGTCTAACGGTAGAAATAAGTCTACACGCGATCCGAATTTGATGAAACCAAGCTCATCTCCCTGCTTTACAGCATCGCCCTCATGGCAATACCAAACAATTCGTCTGGCGAGAAATCCTGCTATTTGACGGATAAGTACGGTTACGCCAAACTCAGTGTCTATAACAACCGTATTTCGCTCGTTTTCGGTACTTGACTTGGGGTGCCAAGCAACCAAGAATTTACCGGGGTGGTATTTGGAATATGCTACGTTACCCGAAATCGGATATCGATTCAAATGCACATTTAACGGTGACATGAAAACCGAGATTTGAAGTCGCTTTTCGCCATTAAAATATTCAGGTTCTTCCACTTCCTCAATCGCCACAACTTTCCCATCAGCTGGACAAACAATACTTCTTGAAGAAATTACCAGTTTTCTTTTTGGGCTTCTAAAAAACTGGAGCACAATTAGAAAGATAGCCCCGCCACCAATTCCTACCGACAAGTGTAGCCAAGCTAGATTAGGAAATAGGTAGACAACACCAACTGTCCCGCCAATAACCATCAGCGCCAATAGCGTGAGCATTCTGTATCCTTCCTTATGTATGGTCATTCTAGCCATGAGCGCGCAAATGTAAGCTTTGGTTTAAGCCAATTTTAGAGAAATATTTTGAGATACACATAAGCAAATGGCGTAGCAAGAATAATGCTGTCCAACCTGTCTAAAACTCCTCCGTGCCCAGGCAATAAAGTACCGCTGTCCTTGGCCCCAACATTTCGTTTCAGAAGACTTTCAACTAAATCACCATAGATACCGGCAATAACCGTTATCACAGACAATCCAATCCATTCAATCATAGTTAAAAAAGGAAGAAAATAAGAGAAACCAATGGCGAAGACAATGCTTAAAAGCAGACCTCCAATTGCGCCTTCCCAACTTTTCTTGGGACTAATTCTCTCAAACAATTTGTGTTTTCCAAATGCCGTTCCTGCTAAATAAGCACCAGAGTCTGATGCAAGAATGAGCATAAGAAATCCAACAAAAAACAAAGGGTTATATCCTATCTCCTGAGAAGGATGAATAATATTAATGAGCAATGTAACTGGCACAGCCACATAAATAATACCCAAAAAACCGTGTGCAATATTTGTAAACGGATGCTCTCTTTTACGGTATAATTCTATGGGCAGAATTAGAAAGAGACATAACAAGGGAACAAACAAAAACTGCTCTGAATAATCGTAAAAAGTGAGCATTGCATTACCAGCAAACAGCGACAATCCAAGTGCGTAACCTGTCAGTCTCTGTGGTTTAAACCCCCCCATATCAATCAGACTATAAAACTCTTTAAGGCCCATAAATAGAGCAAACCCAAAGACTGCTATAAAACCAATTTCATGACCAAAAAATATAGCTGCAATAAAGATGCTGAACACAAAAAGTCCGACAACCATCCTTAACGCAAGATCAGGCATTTTCTTCATTCAAAATCCTTTTAGAGCGAATAACATCATCTTGTAAAACATACAATTCGGAAGAACCGAATAGGTAGGATGAGTCTTGCTGATTGATAATAACTGCGTTGACGTCATGGTTTTTCAGAAGAGCACATTTAAGCTCTACTTCGTTGTTTGAACCTGATAAAATATTAACCCAACCCTTTTCCAAGGAAGCAATTTATCAACTTTGAGTTAAAGTATCAGTCTTTTCAGTAGAAGCAGAGTTGGAAACACCTTCATCTTTAGGTGCGTTAGCAACAGGCGCATTTGGAGTCTTGGGTTCCTCTTTTTTAGCAGGAAGTTCCTCTTCTAACTTTTCCCACTGACGTTTACCAAAAATCCCTTCTAAATTCTCTTTGAATATTACTTCTTTCTCAAGAAGTTCTTCTGCCAATTTCTCAAGTTTATCTCGATTTTCGAGAAGAATTTTCTTGGTACGGCTGTAAGCTGCCTCTACCATATCACTCACCTCTTGATCAATTAATTCAGCCGTTTTTTCACTATAAGGCTTACTAAAGCTGTACTCATTTTGACCTGAAGAATCGTAAAAGCTGATATTTCCAATCTTATCACTTAAACCATAAACGGTTACCATAGCATAAGCTTGTTTGGTGATTTTCTCTAAGTCGCTTAGCGCCCCAGTAGAAACCTTTCCAAAAATTATCTCTTCAGCTGCACGCCCACCTAAAGCGGCACACATTTCGTCTATCATCTGCTCTTTGGTGGTAATCTGCCTTTCTTCTGGCAAGTACCAAGCTGCTCCTAACGAACGACCTCTGGGAACAATTGTCACTTTAATTAATGGTGAAGCATGTTCAACCAACCAACTTACGGAAGCATGACCAGCCTCATGGTAAGCAATCACCTTCCGTTCATCTTTGGTGATAATTTTATTCTTTTTCTCAAGCCCACCAATAATACGGTCTACAGCATCCAAGAAATCCTGCTTTTCAATCTTCTTCTTGTCCTTACGTGCAGCAATCAAAGCTGCTTCGTTACACAAATTGGCAATATCTGCTCCAGAGAAACCTGGTGTTTGCTTTCCTAAGAAATCCACCTCAACATCATTGCCTAGCTTCAATGGTTTAAGATGCACTTTGAAAATCTGATTTCGCTCAATCAAATCCGGCATATCAACCAAGATCTGACGATCGAAACGACCTGCTCTCATTAATGCTCTGTCTAGAACATCTGCACGATTAGTTGCTGCAAGAATAATTACACCACTATTGGTACCAAAACCATCCATCTCCGTAAGGAGTTGGTTCAACGTATTCTCACGCTCATCATTAGAACCCTGAGACATACTTTTTCCACGAGCACGACCAATTGCATCAATCTCATCAATAAAAATGATAGCGGGTGCTTTCTCTTTTGCTTGCTTAAATAAGTCTCTCACCCTGCTTGCACCAACGCCCACAAACATTTCGACAAAATCTGAACCCGAAAGTGAAAAGAATGGCACCTTTGCTTCACCAGCAACAGCCTTAGCTAGAAGCGTTTTTCCTGTTCCAGGAGGGCCTACTAGCAATGCTCCTTTAGGAATTTTAGCTCCCAAATCAGTGTACTTTTTAGGACTCTTTAAGAAGTCAACAATTTCCTTGATTTCAACCTTAGCCTCATCCAAACCAGCCACGTCATCAAACGTTACATTAACCTTAACATCTCCTTCAAACAACTGAGCTTTTGATTTGCCAATATTGAATATTTGCGCACCTCCACCAGCACCACCACTCATTCTGCGCATTAGGAAAATCCAAACGCCAATTATCAATACAAATGGCAGTAGCCACATTACTGAGTCGCCCCAGTTTTGGCGAGTTTTTGCGTCCGTAGTAAAACGTTTATCCGCTGGTAAATCGTTCTTAACAGTTTTAAGTGTGTTGTCAAAATTCTGGATTTCAACAATTTGATAGAAGAAATGAGGTCCTTTATTGAGACCTCCAAATGGGCTCTCTTTTACCTTACTGTATGCTTCATTTGACTCTAAAGCCTCTTCTCTGACAAAAATCTCAGCGATTTCCTTGTTGACGATTACAAGTTCCTCCACATCTCCAGAGGCCAGCATTTGCTTTAACTGGTCATCATTCAGTTTACGGTCTTCTTGATCCATAGATGGCATAAATACCATTGCTACAAAAGCTACCGCGATTAAAACGTAAACCCAATAAAAGTTAAAACTGAAATCGAAGCCGAACTTCGATTTCCCTCCCTTCTTATCCTTGTTGTTGTCCTTGTCCTTCTTTTCCTTATCCGACATTTTCTTTTCCTTTTGGCTTAAGCCAATTCATCATATTCTTTACTAACGGCATCAGCCCATAAGCCTTCTATGTTGTAAAGTTCTCTAGGCTCTCGCTGAAAAATGTGAACCACAACGTTTACATAATCCATCAACACCCATTCTGCGTTAGATGTTCCCTCAACATGCCAAGGTTTATCTTTCAGTTCTTTTTTAACAAATTCTTCAACACTACCTGCTAAGGCTTCAACATGAGTGTTCGAATCACCACTGGCAATCACGAAATAATCGCTAACAGCATTGTCAATTTTACGAAGGTCTAGACTTACAATTTGCTTACCCTTTATCTCTTGTAGTCCTTTAACAATTTGTTCTACGAGTGCTTTAATTTCCGCTTCGCGGGATTCTTTTTTCATTCAGGGTTTTTAGAATTTGCAAATTTACCAATAATTATTCCTTCAAATGAGTTCAAACCTATTCGTAGGACAACACGTGGTCAGATTGGTTGAAATAGATTCAACCAACAACTATGCCCGCGAGCTTGTTCGTGACAAAATGCCGATTGAGGGAACAGTGGTTGTAACCACCTCTCAGACACACGGAAGAGGCCAGCGAAGTAATTCTTGGGTTTCTGAACCTGGATTGAACTTAACCTGTTCATATATCCTCAAACCTGCCTTTCTGTCAGCGGTTAACCAATTTGCACTTAGTGCCACTGTTGCTTTGTCTGTTTACGAAACCATTTTAGTCTTTGTCCAACATCAGGAGGTAAAGATTAAATGGCCAAATGACATTTTGGTTGGCGGAAAAAAAATTGCTGGTATTCTGATAGAAAACACGTTACGCAAAGCAAACCTAGACGCAAGTATTATTGGAATTGGAATAAACGTTAATCAAGATGATTTTGAAGCAGGGCTTAACGCTACATCGCTCAAAACGCTAATAAAGTCTGACTTAGATTTAGAACAAGTTTTAGCCACCCTCAGTGAAAAATTGGAGAAGAATTATCTAAAACTTCGCTGTGGAAAAGATGCCGAACTTCTAGACTCTTTAAATCAGAGTTTGTTTGGTCGAGGTGATGAAATAGAGCTAGAAATAAACGGCAATCTAGAATTGGTACAAATAGTAGGAACCGCCAAAAATGGGGAATTAGAGTTGCGGCATTCAGATGGCCGAAAAACTTCCCATCAACATCATGAAATAAAGTGGAATTTAAACCCTTAGGCTTTCCAAGTTGATGGCGATTTACGCCATTCAATCAATTGCTCTAAATCGCTTTCCGATACAAAACCAGAATCAACCGCCAACTTTACCAATTCTGAATAATTGGAAAGCGTGTAAATCTTGCAATCAGCTTTTTCGAAATTTTCATCCGCGTTAGCAAAACCATAGGTGAAGATGGCCATCATACCCAAAACCTCAGAAGATGTTTTTCTTAGTGCATCCACTGCTTTCAAACTGCTTCCTCCAGTCGAAATTAGGTCTTCAATTACTACCACTTTGCTATTCTCAGGTAAGTATCCTTCAATCTGATTTCCAAGCCCGTGCTCTTTCGGTTTTGGACGAACATAAATAAACGGAAGCCCTAATTCTTCGGCAACCATTAGCCCTACAGCTATCGCTCCAGTTGCCACTCCAGCAACAACTTCTGCATCCTCAAATTTCTCTTTCACGCCCTGCGCCAAACCTTTGGCAATTAGCTTCCTAACATCTGGATATGAAAGGGTCTTTCGATTGTCGCAATATATAGGCGACTTCCACCCAGAAGCCCATGTAAAAGGGTCGTTTGGTTGAAGTTTTACTGCCTTAATACGTAACAATTCATTGGCTACATTAGCCGCCAACCCTGAGTTCAAAATATCCATGTCGCAAAGCTATAAAGTTTTCATCGGAGCATCGGTTTTCGTATTTAAAAATGACGTTAAAAACGAAGCAGTTTTCAACATAAAACTGACTGACCCCAGTAAACAAGAAATCTTAGGTTTGATTACCGAATGTGAGGCTAACTCTCAATCAATTCAAATTCTGGGAGACACGCCTGAAAACTGGGGAAATTTCAAATCGTATTTCACAGTAATTGAAGCCGCTGGTGGATTCGTTCAAAACACAGAAGCAAAATGGCTTTTCATTCATCGAAACGGAGTTTGGGATTTACCAAAGGGAAAGCTGGAAAAAGGCGAAACAATAGAGCAATGTGCCGTAAGGGAGGTTGCCGAAGAATGTGGTATTGAAGAACCGACAATCGTAAAAGCGCTCACAGCTACTTACCATACTTATACATTAAAAGGTCAGCGTATTCTAAAACCGACTTATTGGTATTTGATGAAGAGCTCCGACAATTCCGAGCTTGTTCCCCAGACCGAAGAGGGAATTACTGAGGTTAGTTGGGTTTCTTCTGATAAAGCGCGCTTGCTGGCAAACGATTCTTTTGGTTCTATTAAACAGGTTATAACCGAAGGTCTATAAAGCTTCTCGGTAATCTTACAACAACAACCTGTACAAAAACTTGTCTTTATATATTCGCGGCAAACAGCCAATATATGAAACCTACATTACTGATACTTGCTGCCGGAATGGGAAGCCGTTACGGAGGCCTAAAGCAGATTGATCCGCTTGGACCCAACGGAGAAACAATTATTGAATACTCAATTTATGATGCCATTCAGGCTGGATTTGGAAAGGTGGTTTTCGTTATTCGTGAAAGCTTCGCGGATGCATTCAAGGAACAGTTTACTGGAAAGTTTGATAACAAGATTGAGGTTGCATACGCTTATCAGGATGTAAACACTCCGGTAGAAGGAATTGACAACATCCCAGAGAGAGAAAAACCTTGGGGAACAATGCATGCGGTTTTGGTTGCTCATGATGTAATAAACGAGCCGTTTGCAGTTATTAATGCGGACGATTTTTATGGTGCCGATGGTTTTCATCAGATTGCTGATTTCTTGAAAAACAAATGTTCTGAAGACACTTATACTATGGTTGGTTATGTGTTGAAAAACACGTTAAGCGACCACGGTCAAGTTAGTCGTGGAGTTTGTGTTGCAGATGCCGATAACAATTTGGCTAAAGTTGATGAGCGAACTAAAATTCATTGGGAAGGAGATAAAGTGATTTATCACGAAGGGGAAGCTTCTCATGAAGTAGATCCGGACAGCGTAGTTTCAATGAATTTCTGGGGATTTCACCCAAACATATTTGAGGTAAGCAGACACATGTTTATCGATTTCGTTAGAGAAAACAAGGACAATCCGAAAGCCGAATTCTTCATTCCATTGGTGGCTGATAATTTGATTAATTCAGGAAAAGCCAAATTCCCGATTCTTACCAGCAATGACCGCTGGCATGGTGTCACTTATATTGAGGATCGTCCGGTGGTAGTTGAAGCATTCAAAAAACTAGTTGAAGACGGGAAATATCCAAGTCCGCTTTGGTGAGATAAATAAAATTGAAAAAGAAGCCGGCTTGTCCGGCTTTTTTTATGCCCAATCAAATCTAACTTTGAACCATGCCAGCTAATAAATACGCGCTTCTTCGTTATCGGATTATTGATGATTGTTTAACCAACAAAGGCCGCAAGTTTCCGACTAAAGAAGACTTGCAGTATGCTTGCGAACAAGCGATTTATGGAAGCTCTGGTGAACGCGTGTCAATTTCTACCATTGAGAAAGATATGTGGGCCATGAAAAATGAGGGCGAGTTGGGTTACTACGCTCCTATCGCTTATTCTAAGTTGGAAAAGGGTTACTTCTACACAGAAGAAGATTTCACCATAAAAGAAATCAGCCTAAACGAGGAAGACAAGGATGCTATTCGGTTTGCGGCAAACACGCTTTATCAGTTTAAAGATTTAGCCATTTTTGACCAGTTTGGTTCGGCTATTCAGAAGATTATGGACAGACTTAGCATCTCGCCAGAAATGCAGGATGAAGCTGTTGATCGCTATGTTCAGTTTGAGAACACGCCAACAGCAAAGGGAACAGAACACCTTCCTGTCTTTCTTCAGGCAATAAAAGATTGTCGAGAAGTTCGATTTAGATACACTTCGTTTTTGGATGAAACCGAAAGCGAACGCTTGCTTCACCCTTATCTCTTAAAGGAATACAGAAACCGCTGGTACGTAATTGGCAAAGATGCAGATGCCGAAAAAATCAAAACATTTGGGCTTGATAGAATCTCCGATTTGTCGGTGAGAGATGGTGCTTTTGTTCCAGATTCAACCTTTGATTCAGAAACGCTATTCAAGTACAGTTTTGGTATTACCGCAGGCGGAATTCCAGAGAAAATCGTATTGAAATTTGCGCCTCAAGAAGGACGATATGTGAAAGCTCAACCACTTCATCCAACCCAGAAAATCGTATCGGAGTCTGAAAAAGGACTTACCATCGAATTGCACGTAATTCCTAGTTATGAATTAAAGGCTGCAATTCGGTCTTTTGGTGATAAAGTTGAATTGGTAAAACCAAAATCACTTTTTCAGAATTAGTCAAAATCAATATCTTAAGAGAACACTTCTTATCCTAACTATTAGCCTGTTATTCTCAGTTCAGTGCTATTCCCAAACAGTATTAGTTCAAGCTAAATCTGGAGACGAATAAAAATACATTAACAAGAAAGCCGAGTTTGTAATAAAGCTGAAATTTGACGATGTTATAGACTTTAAGTCAGCTGGTAAATAGCACCATTTGGATTATTACCTTTGTACTAAATTTTAACAACTACAAGTAGTAAATGGGTAGGTCTCAAGAAACATTCGGTAAAAAGGAGCGCGAAAAGAAAAAGATAAAGAAGCGCAAGGAAAAAGAAGAAGCGAAGCTAGCGAGGAAGGAAGAGGGAAAGAGCAGCTTTGACGATATGATTGCCTACGTGGATGAAAACGGTATGATTACCGACACTCCACCAGATCCAACTGTGAAGAAAGTAATAGTTAAGGCTGAAGATATTGTTTTAGGCATTCCGCAAAAAGACGATTCTGAAGTGGATCCTATAAGAAAAGGGATTGTTTCATTCTTTAATCATGATAAAGGCTACGGCTTTATTAAAGACACTGACTCTCAGGACAGCATGTTTGTGCACATCAATAATGTGCTTGAGGAAATTAACGAGGGGAACAAAGTAACTTTTGAAGTTCAGCCTGGTTTGAAAGGACCTGAAGCGACTAAAGTTCAAGTTGTAAGAGAGTAAACTGAAATTTTCAGAATAAAAAAGGCGAACTATTTGGTTCGCCTTTTTTGTTTGTGGCAATCGTTATTAAGCGTTTCCCGCAGCTTCTTCTTCACGTAAAGCTCTTCTAAGAATTTTACCAACGTTAGTCTTCGGCAAATCATCTCTAAACACAATATGCTTCGGCTTTTTATAACCAGTCATATTCTCATTGCAATAATCCCTTACCTCCTGCTCTGTTAGACTTGGGTCCTTTTTCACGATAAAGACTTTAACCGCTTCCGAAGATTTTGCATCAGCCACGCCAATTGCGGCTACTTCCAAAACCTTTGAATGAGAAGCAATAACGTCTTCAACTTCGTTCGGATAAACGTTAAATCCAGACACGATTATCATGTCTTTGATACGATCAACAATGGTGAAGAATCCATCTTCAGCCATAACAGCAACATCGCCAGTTCTTAGCCAGCCATCTTTTAAAACATTGGCCGTTTCTTCTGGACGATTGTAATAGCCTTGCATAACCTGAGGCCCTTTGATATTTACTTCACCTCGTTCGCCAACAGCTACTTCAACTCCATTCTCGTCACACAATTTCATGTTGGTAGAAGCAACGGGAATTCCAATTGTGCCAATTCTAGCTCTTCCATCAATCGGATTTGCAGATGCGACAGGCGAACTTTCTGTCAGTCCATAACCTTCAACCAATAGGTTTCCAGTTACATCTCTCCATTTTTCGGCAACCACTTTTTGAATGGCCATTGCTCCGCCAATTACAAGCTTCACAGAACTGAAATCAAGTTTCTTGAAATCTTCATTATTAAGGAGGCCGTTGAAGAGTGTATTTACACCAGTAAGCACAGTCCATCGGTGCTTTTTAAGCTCCTTGACAAACGCAGGCATGTCGCGCGGATTAGTGATTAGCACGTTTTTACCTCCCATGCAGATAAACGCTAAGCAGTTTACCGTAAGCGAAAAGATGTGATACATAGGCAACGGAGTAATGATAATCTCCTCCCCTTCTTTAATTGTATCGCCCATTAAACTACGCATTTGCTCCATGTTGGCAATTACGTTTCTGTGGGTAAGAACAGCGCCCTTAGATACGCCTGTTGTTCCTCCTGTGTATTGAAGAAAAGCCGTGTCAGTGTTTTTTAGTTCAACTGGTTTTGGCTTTACACCTCTGTCTTTAACTACATCTCTAAAATCGATGGTATTTGGCAAATTGAACTTAGGAACCATCTTCTTAACATGATTAAGAACCAAGTTTACAATGAACTGCTTGGGCTGAGGAAAAAGGTCTGGAATACGCGTTACAATTACGTGCTTCAGTCCAGTTTTAGAAAGACACTCTTCTAATTCGTTACAGAAGTTGGCAACAATTACCACTGCTTTTGCTCCAGAGTCGTTGAACTGGTGTTCCATCTCGCGAGATGTATAAAGTGGATTGACGTTTACTACAACCATTCCTGCCAACAAAGACCCGTATATACATATTGGGTATTGAAGCAGATTTGGCATTTGAATGGCAATCTTATCACCAGGAACTAAACCGGTGTTGTTCTGAATCCAAGCGGCAAAGTTTTCTGAGTGTTTCTTTAACTCGTTAAATGTCATGGGGACGCCCATGTTTTCAAACGCAACTTTATCTCCAAACTTGTTACAGCTTTCTTCAAAAGCTGCAACGATAGATGGGTAACTATCTGGGTTTATCTCTTTAGGGTTTGCATCTCCATAATGCTGATGCCAAACGTAATCTGCCATAATTGTGGTTTAAGGGTTTCAAACAAAACTAAGGTTTGTTGTGGATGCCGAAAGCGTTAGGGATTGAAGCGATATCCTTTTTGGAGGTACGAGAAAAAGATAAAGCGAAAAGCCCGACCGAGCTTTTGAATTTTGCGAGGGAACGCCCAAATAATTCTCTCGAGAAACACTTCAATTCTCACAGTCTAAAAAGGTATGTTTGTATATTCAATTTCCGAATGGAAAACTTGGACACATACATATCTGGATTATCTGCAAGAGTTGAGAAACTTGTTTCTGCACAATCTAATCTGAAGAACGAGAACGTTGATTTACGTTCTCGGAATACGGAGTTGGAGCAGGTGGTAAATGATCAAAAAAATGTGTTGAGTAAACTTGAGGAAGAGAATAAAGTTGTTAAAATTGCAAAGGCGGTCACGGATGATGATGAGGACCGCAAAGAGCAAAAGAAGAGGTTGAATGAATTGGTGCGGGAGGTTGACAAGTGTATAGCACTTCTTAATAATTAAGGAACATTCTTTTAGGATGGGAACTCAGGCAATAACAGTTAGAATAGCAGGGAAGAGTTACCCAATGACGGTGGAAACACCGCAGGAAGAAGAAACCATAAGAAAGGCTGAGCGGCAGATTCGTGACAGGTTAAAAATGTACGAAGAGAAGTATGCCGTTTCAGATATTAGGGATCTATTAGGTATGTGTGTATTGCAATTTGCTACCGAGGCGATGGAAAATGAGGAGAAGGTTGGTAGTGTTGAGCAAGACGTTTTTGATAGGCTAAAGGCAATTGAGCAGGTGCTCGATGCTAATACTTGATTTTAGTAGTTCGTTCTTACATATAGATATACGTAGCGCTGAAAGGCGTTACAACGATTTCCCGCATAAATCGATCGTTTGTTAAACTCAGTACTTATAATATTGGGATAACGCTTAGAATGTTAAAGAAAGGCCTCAACTGTGCTTCGGTGCAGTCTCCAATTGGAGCAGTGGACCTCTGATGCGTTCGGCAGTCCCATTCATATCTAAATTGGAGTTTAATTTAGCCAGATTTATGCGGGTTTTTTATGAACCAAAATGAAGTAAAAACATGATAATAGCAGGAGTAGTAGCAGCTTTAGTCGGGTTGATTCTCGGTGGCGGTGGAATGATGGTTTACAATAAGAAAGTTGTGAAAGGTCAGGCCAACGTTATTGTAGAAGAGGCGAAGGCGAAGGCGGAAGTAATTCGTGAGAAGCGGATTCTTCAAGCAAAAGAGAAGTTTCAGGAAATGAAATCAAAACACGATAGTGAAGTTCAGTCTCGTAACCAGAAATTGGTTGAGTCTGAGAATCGTGTGAAGCAGAAGGAAGGTTCTTTGAACAAGAAGTTTGAAGACGTGAAGCGTGACCGAGAAGGTGCACGAAGAGAGATGGACGAGGCTAAGCGCAAGCAAGAAAAGCTTGATGGTCAGCTTGAGATTTTCAATAAGAAGCTGGAAGAGGTTGAGAATGACCGTCAGAAGCAAGTTGAGCAACTTGAGAAAGTAGCTGGAATGAAAGCTGAAGATGCAAAAGCTCAATTGGTTGAAGCGTTAAAAGCTGAAGCTAAAACTGCAGCAATGGCGGCCATCAACGAAACTATTGAGGAAGCCAAAATGCAAGCTGATAAACAGGCTAAGAAGATTGTGATTCAGACTATTCAGCGTGTAGCTACCGAGCATACAATTGAGAATGCTGTTTCTATTTTCCGAATTGAAGGCGATGAAGTGAAAGGACGAATTATTGGGCGTGAAGGCCGAAACATTCGTGCGCTGGAAGCAGCTACAGGAATTGAAATTATTGTTGATGATACACCTGAGGCAATTATCCTGTCAGGGTTTGACCCTATAAAGCGTGAAACCGCACGATTGGCATTACACCAATTGGTGACTGATGGTAGAATTCATCCAGCACGAGTTGAAGAGGTTGTAGGAAAGACTAAGAAACGTCTTGAAGAAGAAATCGTTGAGATTGGAAAACGTACCGCAATTGATTTGGGAATTCATGGATTGCATCCTGAATTGATTAGAATGGTTGGTAGAATGAAGTATCGTTCTTCTTACGGACAGAACCTGCTACAGCACTCTAGAGAGGTTGCTAATATGTGTTCTATCATGGCTGCAGAACTTGGGTTAGACCCTAAGAAAGCTAAGCGAGCTGGATTGTTACACGATATAGGCAAGGTGCCTGATGAAGAGCCAGAATTGCCACACGCAATCTTGGGTATGAAATTGGCTGAGAAATATGGTGAGAAACCAGATATCTGCAACGCAATTGGTGCTCACCACGATGAGATTGAGATGACGAGTATGATTTCTCCAATTATTCAGGTTTGTGATGCTATTTCTGGTGCAAGACCTGGTGCAAGACGTGAAATTGTTGAGAGCTACATTAAGCGTATTAACGAACTTGAGGCAGTTGGTTTGGCTTATCCTGGAGTTACCAAAACATACGCTATACAAGCGGGGCGTGAGCTTCGTGTAATTGTTGAAAGTGAAAAAGTTACTGATGCAGAATCAGATCAACTTGCTTTGGACATCTCCATGAAAATTCAGGATGAAATGACTTATCCTGGACAAGTGAGAGTTACTGTAATTCGTGAGAAAAGAGCAGTTGCTTACGCGAAATAAGATTTAGCCACTAATATGATTTAAGAAGGGCTCGCATTGCGGGCCCTTCTTTGTTCAGAGAAGTTTGAGTAGTCTGGAATTCGTTTTTCGAATCTCGAAATAAGGCATTTGCTTTGCACCAAATGAACGGAAGAAACGTTCGATTGGCTCTACCATACTTCCTTCAAAATTGAAAGCATTTGTTACGCCAGAAGAGAATTGAATGGCTGTCCACATTAAAAGGCTCATAGCGCCAGTATTCTTGTTTGCTGGATCTACTGCACCCGCTAGGTAATAAGCCGATTCAGCATCCCAAACAAGTAAGAGAGAGGCAATTTCTCTCCCGCTTGAATCCTTAGCAACCCAAGCTTTACAAGCATTTTTTTGCCTCAGCTTATCATAAACTCGATTAAAATAAGCCGCAGAATAATTGATTTCCTGCTTTTTCGCTTCATAATCTTTCTCCTTCAATTTGTGCAGAACACTTGTGTCTACGCACTCACTAATCGTCAGATTCTTATTGGCTTTATTTACTTCTCTTCGGATGTTTCCTTGAAGATTTTCAAACAACACTTCCGAATCAGAAAGGTCATCGATTACATACGTGTACCGAGTTGTTTGCACAAACCCAGACCAATAAAAAGGAAGCCAATTTGTTATTCCAGGATGGAAGTATTGAATGAATTTGTCGGTTTTAGGTAGTTGAGAAATCAACTGATCCATCATCTTCTTTTCAAAAGATAATTTGGTCGCCTCTTTCTGTCCTTCGGGATAATGAATCCACGGGCCCATGTAGGGAGTAAGTGGCGGAACTGTGATAAGCTCAAACTTTAGTTTCCTCTTCTTGAAATAGGGCATAAACGCCTGAATTTCATTCCCAGATTCAACTATAGCAACATCCCATTGTTCGGGTTTTGCCACAATTTGCATCCAATCGAACTGAAGAAACAATGGTATTTCGGGATGAACCGAGCACCACTTTTCAAATTTGTCTTTATTGGTCATGTATTGTTCCGTCTTCTGTACGGATTACCGCCTAAGATATTACGATTTCACAGAATACTAAGCAATTGATCTACTTCATCAAGCTTCCTGTACTTGCCCAGCTTCTTATAACAAGCTTTTAAACCGGTGAGCTTTAACTTGATAATTTGAAGGTTACTTATCGGTTTCAAATCATCAACATGCATTTCAATCTGCATCTTTTCTATGTACCGTTCTAGTTCTCCTTTTCCAAAAACAGCCCCTTTACTAAACGGGTTTATGTAGAAAAGTAAATCCTGATTAGTGTGATTATAAATGTCTTTATAACCAAGAATGAAATGGTCGGGAAGGTTTATCCCAACAATAGGAAGGTCCAACTTATCGGCAACTATCTTGTACAGAATTGCCATAGCAGTTGGAGATCCTTTATGCGTTTCAATAAGGTTTTTAAGAAACCAACTTTGGTCAGAAGAGTGGTACTTCAGGTAAGAACCGTAGCTGTGTACATCGTATAAGATGTGATTTATAACTCTCACTTTTTCCAGTGAGGTTAAATTATCGTTCAACTCTAGCCATACATCTTTACGCAACACTTCTATGGCAGCTTCCAATTCATCCAAGTGTTGATCTGGGTACTGGAACATTGATGACGCTATTTCTCCTTCAAATAAAGAGTGTGCACCGTTTTGTTTCCAAGTACCCAAAGCCAATTTGCATAAATCAAACTCTATCTGATGGATAATTTCCTCGATACGAGATTGAACACCTCTATGACTGACCTGCTCCCACTCGTCTTCGAGCCTCGGAATAACATTTTTCCCAAAAGACATGAGACGGTTGCTCACATTCTCGTAGACCCGTTCATCAGGGTCATCCAGCAATCTTACAAGGGCTTTTAGCTCGGTATCGGCTAGGAATGTTTGCATCGACTGCAAATTACGATCGAGATCAACTGACTTAAATACTTGACAATCACAGTTTTCAGCATTGACTTGTTAATTAGTTTGAAAATATTTGCATATATTTATAACAAGGAATTGTCGAATTAATCATGAAAGTTTGGAACTCTTTCCCAATGTTGAGGTTAATCCTACCATTTCTGGTGGGGGTTATTTCCGCGTCCTTTTCACCTGAATTCTTCTCCATCAACCATAAACTGGTTTCATTAATTGGAATGGTGAGTGGTGGGTTCGTTCTGATAGCGCTTTTAATTACGTTACGACTGCGTCAACCGTTTTGGTTTGGGCTTTTTTTATGGCCCATATTCATGCTACTTGGTAGCTTTTTGACCTTATCTGTTACCCACTCTGTATTTCCTGATTATTTGAACCGGAAAGCGATTGAAGGGTTTGAAACATCTTATGTAGCCGTAATATCTGATCAGCCACAGCTCAAGCCAAAATCAGTAAAGATTACTGCTGAATTGATGGGTTCTGACAGGACATCACATGGTAAAGTGCTCCTCTATTTCAAGAAAGACTCTGCTTCCGAGCGACTGAAATATGGCGAACAAATTCTAATTCGCACAAAGCTTGAGAAGGTTAAGGGAATGGGCAACCCAAACGAATTCAATTATACGCGGTATCTCCGATTTCATAATATTTCGTTTCGAGGTTATGTAAAAAGTGGCGCTTGGGAGGTTTTGTCAAAAGGTAATCCGGGAGTTAGGGGGTGGTTTTTTGATGTTCGATCCAGAATGATCCAGCTACTCGAAAAGTCGGGTTTAGATGGCAATGAACTTTCGGTAGCATCAGCGCTCATTCTAGGATTTAGAACGGATCTAGACAAAGACCTTATGACTGCTTATGCGGGAGCAGGTGCAACGCATGTATTGGCCGTTTCAGGTCTTCATGTTGGCATAGTATACATGATTCTAAATTTCATTCTCAGTTTTTTGCTAAGATTCAAACATGGACGAATAATTAGAACGTTTTTGGTAATTGCCGTTCTCGGTTCCTATGCTGCGCTGACTGGCTTGTCCCCATCTGTATGCAGAGCTGCAACTATGTTCACGTTTGTTGCAATTGGTTCTGCCATAGAAAGAAACACCAACATATTTAATACACTGGCTGCTTCAGCGTTTGTTCTCATTCTTTACGAACCCATGATAATCATGCAAGTTGGATTTCAGCTGTCTTACGCAGCAGTTATTGGTATAGTTCTTATCCAACCAAGACTATTTAAGCTCTTTACATTCAAAAATAGACTGGCAGATTGGGCATGGTCAATTACGTGTGTTTCTGTGGCTGCTCAGATTGCAACGTTTCCTTTGGGTCTGCTTTACTTTCATCAATTCCCCAACCTGTTTCTTATTTCCAATCTGCTTGTTATTCCTGCAGCAGCAGGAATACTATATCTCGGGTTTTCATTATTCCTGTTTAGCTTTTGGGAGCCCACCCTACTCTTCTTTGGGTTTCTTCTAAAAACATTGATTTCAAGTTTAAATCAAGTTGTTGTTTGGATAGAGAAAGTGCCATATTCCGTGCTTTCTGGTATAGATATTTCCACGGTAGAATCGTTGATTATTTACCTTATAACTGCTGGA
>JBLHEU010000015.1:0-24725 GCA_047614525.1 Bacteroidia bacterium
ACAATGCCTCAGCACACCCAAGGGGCTAGCACTCAGGGGGCGTTCCCCCATCTATTGGCAAAGGCAGGAAACTTATTGGCAAAGGCCCCCAATCTATTGGCAAAACGCCCCAACGTAGCAGCAAAGAGGAGCACGCTACAGGCAAAGAATACCCAGCAAATGGCAAGCTAATAGATAGCCGTTGCAAAAAATACCGAACTATTGGAGGCGTGCCACAAAGCACTGGGCACCAGAAACGCAGAAGCTGCTACAACTTCTTCTTCAACCCCCTGAAGATCTCTGAAAAAGCAATGTTCAGGCGAACCTGATAATACGGAGAATTGAAATTCTCCTTCACCTTCTTGTTGCCTTTCAGCATTACGCGGTAACCCAATCCTACCCCAAAACCAACCCATTTGGTAAAGAGGTAATCAACAGCTACGCCAGCCTCCATTGGCACTACTAAACCATTTGCAAATCGGTTTGATTCACTGTTCTTGTAATACGTTTCGCCAATTCCTATTTGGACAGGTACAGATAATGTCCAATCATCTTCCTTGTAAAAGCTATAATCAATGTATCCAGTAACGTATCTAAGTCGAGGCTGTGCTGTAGGATCGGTAAGTCCAAAGTCAGTTGGGTTATAAAGCCTTGAGTTGATATTGGTCAGAGTCCAATAATATCCAATACCACATCTTACGGGGAACTTGAATTCGAAACCAGCTCTAACCCCTAGCATCGTTACATGATGCGTTTGAACAAATGAATTTCGAGTCTCAAATTTTGCAAGAAACTTTACCTTTTTCTTTTCCTCCTGAGCTAATAGAAGAACCGAATGGGCCAGAAATATTGATATGACTATTAGTTTTTTCAAGGCAAAAAAAATGTCCCTAATTACTTAAGGACATTTTCTATTCAAATATTGTAATCTCAATGGATGTCTTCCTCTCCTTCTTTCAAAGGAACATCCTGCGGGATGAAGTCAGTATCTGCTCCTGGCTTACTGTAATCGTATGCCCATCTATATACAGTAGGAATAGCTCCAGGCCAGTTTCCATGTCCTGGGTTCAACGGGGTAGTCCATTCTAATGCGTTTGAACTCCAAGGGTTTAAGCTTGCTTTACGGCCTCTAAAAATACTGTAGAAGAAGTTGAAGAAAAAGATAACCTGAGCAATACCACCCAAGAATGCAAACATGCTAATGCTGACGTTAATGTCCTGCAATGCATCAAACAAAGGGAATGCTTCGTTACTGTAATACCTTCTTGGCACACCAGCAAGGCCGATAAAGTGCATTGGGAAGAATACTCCATAAACAGAGATAATCGTTAACCAGAAGTGTAAGTACCCCAGCTTCTTGTTCATCATCTTACCATACATTTTAGGGAACCAATGGTAAACCCCAGCAAACATTCCGAAGATGGCAGATGCACCCATTACAATATGGAAGTGGGCCACTACGAAATATGTATCGTGAACGTTAATGTCTAGAGCAGAATCTCCAAGTATAATTCCGGTAAGACCACCGGTAACAAATGTTGAGACCAAACCAATTGCAAACATCATGGCTGGTGTATAAACTATATTTCCTTTCCATAAGGTGGTTAGGTAGTTAAACACTTTTACCGCAGATGGGATTGCTACTAATAACGTTGTAAACGTAAACACAGAGCCCAAGAAAGGATTCATACCGGTAATAAACATGTGGTGCCCCCAAACGATAAACGAAAGGAATGCAATTGCCAACATAGATCCAACCATGGCTTTATAACCAAAGATTGGTTTACGAGCATTGGTTGAAATAATCTCAGAAGAAATACCCAAAGCTGGCAAAAGGATAATGTAAACCTCAGGGTGACCAAGGAACCAGAAAAGGTGCTCATACAAAATTGGGCTACCACCTGTGTGCTCAAGAGCCTCTCCTCCAATGAATATGTCGGATAGATAAAAGCTTGTTCCAAAACTTCTATCAAATATCAGCAGCAATGCCGCAGAAAGAAGAACTGGAAAAGAAAGTACACCTAGAATAGCTGTGATTAAGATTGCCCACATTGTAAGTGGTAATCTTCCCATTGACATTCCCTTAGTTCTAAGGTTAACAATGGTAACGATGTAGTTGATACCTCCAAGAAGTGATGAGACGATAAACAATGTGATACTCACCAACCACATAGTCATACCCAATCCAGAACCGGGAATAGCTTGTGGCAAAGCGCTTAATGGTGGATAAATCGTCCAACCGGCAGATGCAGGTCCTGACTCAATAAATATAGAAACCACTATAACAACTGATGAAGCCAAGAAGAACCAATAAGACAACATATTCAGGAAGCCTGAAGCCATATCTCTAGCTCCAATTTGAAGTGGAATAAGCAGGTTGGCGAACGTACCGGTTAATCCACCAGTAAGTACCATAAACACGAGAATAGTACCGTGAATTGTAACCAATGCTAAGTACATATTAGGATCAAGAACTCCGCCTTTTCCCCAATCGCCTAAAAGCACTTCAAAAACTTTAAACGACTCACCTGGCCATGCTAATTGTAGACGAAAAAGCATAGACATAGCCATGCCTACAAAACCCATAATCATAGCAGTTATCAAAAACTGCTTTGATATCATTTTATGATCCTGACTGAACACATAATGTGTCCAGAAATCAGGTTTTGCATGATGGTGATGCGCGTGTTCTGCGTCTTCTGCGTGATCTGACATCTTAATCCTTTATAAATACTAATGAGGGTCAGCTTGCGCTGATTCTTGTTCGTCTTCCTTATACTCCTCCTTGTCTCCTTCTTCAATCACCTCGGCAACTACCATAGGTGCTTCTTCCTCCGCTGGCGCAAAAGTTTCTTCAAGTGTCTTCTTATCGGCTAGCCAAGCATCGTAATCCTCTTGAGACTCAACAATAATGTCCATTTGCATATTGTAGTGAGCAGCTCCACAAATCTTGTTACATAATAGAATGTAATTAAATTCCTCGTTGCCTGTAATCTCCCTCATCTCTTTGGTAGTGGTTCTAGGCACCATGTGAAGTTGAGTTGTCATACCGGGAACGCAGTTCATCTGAGCTCTAAAATGTGGCATGTATGCACTGTGTAAAACATCTCTAGAATGCAACTTGAATACAACTGACTTTCCAACTGGTAGGTGCATTTCACCTCTTACAATCTTATCATCTGCCGAAGCACCGTCTTCCATACTAACGCCAAGCGGATTTTGACTAGTAATTAATCTATAACCAGACTTTCCAAGAACGTTGTCTTCACCAGCATATCTAGCCGACCAATCAAATTGCTTGGCGTAAAGTTCAATCTCAATTGAATCATCTGGAGCTGGTCCTGTTATTTCCTGCCAAACAGTTAAACCATATACGATTAGTGTTGTGAGAACGATGGTAGGAATAACTGTCCAAACCATCTCAAGCTTAGTGCTATGAGCAAAGAAAGTTGCGGTTCTTTCCTTTCTATGGTAATACTTGTACGCAAAAACCAGAATTAGAATGTGGCACAAGAAGAACATTGGGCCAATAATCCACCAAGTAATATTCATCAGTTGGTCGGTTACCACACCATGTTCGGATGCTGAAACTGGTAGGGTTAAATCTCCCCAAGCAATTGAGCCATAAACTACAAACGATAACCAAGCGATAATAGCAACCACAAAGATTGTAGCCTGAGTCTTATTATCAGCCTCGGTAATTTCAGAATGATCCTTCTCATTCAATTCGGTGCTGAGTTCAAAGACCCGCACCACTTTCGCCAAAACTAGTATGGCGAGGATTATAACTATTACAATAAGCAGATTGATCATTTCTCAGTTCTCTTTTACCGAATACTTTACCGCCAGATTATACATGATGATGCTTCGCCTCATCCAAATATGGATGGTTCGTGGCAACGAGTGGCGCTTGTGCAAGTGCATTGTGCACAACGAACAAGAACAACCCAAGAAAGCCTAGGAACAATCCTATCTCTAACACTCCAATTCCCCAATCAGCTTTAACTGTGCCTGGCATAACCATTTGAAAAACATCCAACCAGTGACCAAAAACTATGACAACACCAGCCAGAGTCATGATGCTAAAGTTTCTCTTAGCAGATTTGTCCATCAAAATCAACATTGGTAATGCCAAGTTTAAGACTGGTAGTGCGCCCCAAACAAATGAGTAGTTCTTCCATCTGTCTTGGAAATAGGTTACTTCTTCAGGAATGTTTGCATACCATATTAGCATGAATTGTGAGAACCACAGGTAGCCCCAGAATACAGATGCTCCAAACATAAACTTTCCAAGGTCTTGGATATGCTCCTCGTTAATGTGTTCCATGTGTCCTTTACGCTTCAAATCAATGGTGATAAGAGCAAACATGGTAATTCCCGTTACGAAAAAGGTTGAAAAGTTGTACCAGCCGAAAAGTGTACTGAACCAGTGCGTGTCAATAGACATAATCCAATCCCAAGAGGATGTGGATGACGTTACACCGTAAAATACTAGGAATGCAGCGGCATATCCGTAGTTCTTTTTGTGAATAGCAACGCCACCTTCCAAATCTTCTTTCAACGAAGCTTTGCGGAAATAGATGGTAAACGCAACCCAAATTGCGACATACAATACAGAACGCAGGTAAAAGAAAGGCTCATTTAAATAAGCAGACTTGCCAGCGATAATAGAATCGTAGTGAGAACTTTCTGGATTAATCAATTCTGGATCCATCCAGTGATAAAGATGATGAAGTCCTAAGCTGTGGCTTCCAGCAAACAAGACAGCAAGAAGAATTGGACCTCCAACAAGAAGATACTGAGAAACTGCTTCTGGTACACGCTTGAATCCGGAAGACCATCCTGCCTCGGAAGCATACTGAATTGCCATCCATAGCGTTCCCATAAGACCAATGCCCACAAAAAAGTATGAATTGACCAACATATTGGCCCAAATACGCTGTCCTGGTGTGTGGTCGATAAAAATCGCGTACAGTACAGACAGGACACCCACGATTATTAGACCGAGAGTTAAATTCCTTGTGCTTGATTTGAATGTATAATCCATTACTGGCTACTGTTTCTCTAATTCAATTAAAGCTGTTGAAGTTCTTGGACGTACTGAATAACTTTCCAACGATCTTCTTTTGTAAGCTGCGATGCGTGTGAACCCATCAATCCTTTTCCGTACGTAATAGTGTGGAACATCTTCCCTTCAGTAAGGTTTTTCAACGCTCCGCCATTGTAAGCTGGTGGCTGTGGATATTTTCCAGTTGCAATCAACGTACCATTACCTTCTCCTTTTGGTCCATGACAGTGCATGCACATCTTCTCGAAGATTACCTTTCCTTCTGTAGCAACTTCTGCTGACTTTTTAAACGGGCTTGTCAATTCAGCACCTGCTCCTTCGTATCCTTCCAATGTGTTGGGGTAAGGATAAGGTAGCGCGTTAATCAAGCTGCTATTTTCAGGCCATTCACCTCTACCAATGCTTCCAGCTACTGGTAATTGAGCCGTCAAGCTGTCCTTGAAGAAAGGATTTGTGCTGTATGTTTCGTACGAAGGAGAACGGTACATGTCTGGCATATACTCTACCCCAGGACTGTTTGGGTCTTTGGTACAAGAACTCATCAGCATGGATAAACAAACCAATGCGGCTCCTACAAGCGAAATATTATATTTCAATGCCTCGTTCATTTTCGGGTTATTTCCTCTGCTCCGGTAGATTTAAGAATCCCTTCAATCTCTTCAGCACTCATGCTGTTTTCGTCAAGATTAATTTGAATAAGGAACTTATCGTCAGTGGTTCTTAAATCTGGATTCCAGTTTTTCTTACCGGGGTAAATTGTATTCCTGATAAAGTAAGTAACACACATTCCGTGTGCTGCACAAAAAACCGTCATTTCAAACGTTATAGGAATAAAGGCTGGTAAGTTATCAAGCAGTGTGAAGTTTGGCTTACCACCAATATTCATTGGCCAATCCATGATAAGTGTAAACCAAAACATGAATAATGCAAGGCTCAATCCACACAACCCGTAGATAAAACCAGCTATATGCAATCTGGTCGGTGGTACTCCAATTACTGGATCAATTCCGTGTATTGGAAAAGGTGAGAACACATCATTTACATGAACTCCCTTACTTACAAGTTTTTTGGCTGAAGCAAGCAGAACTTCTTCATCTCCAAACAAACCGTGTATTTCTTTAGTGCTCATTATCAGTCTGAATTATTTCTTGTATTGAGATCCAGTTGATTTCAAAATAGACTTCACTTCCGCAATTGGTAGCACTGGGAACGTACGTGCGTATAAAAGGAAGAATGTGAAGAAGATTCCAAGCGTTCCAACAAAGATTCCTATATCAACCCAACTAGGGTAAAACATAGTCCAACTCGATGGAAGGTAGTCTCTGTGCAATGATGTTACGATAATGACAAATCGTTCGAACCACATACCAATATTTACAATAATCGATAGAATGAAAGTGAACCAAATGTTTCTTCTCAATTTCTTAAACCAGAATACCTGCGGACTAATTACGTTACAGCTCATCATGGCTAAGTAAGCCCACCAGTATGGCCCTGTTGCTCTATTGATAAAAGCATACTGCTCATAAGCAACACCTGAGTACCAAGACATAAACAGCTCGGTGATATAGGCAACACCTACAATAGAACCTGTAAGCATGATAATCTTATTCATCAACTCAATGTGGTTGATGGTAATGTACTCTTCCAGGCTTACAACCTTACGCATTACCAACATAAGCGTAAGTACCATGGCAAAACCGGAGAAAATAGCACCTGCAACAAAGTACGGAGGGAAGATTGTTGTATGCCATCCAGGGATTACCGATGTGGCGAAGTCCATAGATACAATGGTGTGTACAGAGAGTACGAGTGGCGTTGCCAACCCAGCAAGAACCAAAGAAATCTCTTCAAATCGATGCCATGCTCTTGCGTTACCACTCCAACCAAATGACATGATGCCGTAGATAGCAACTCTAATAGGCTTTGAAGCTTTTTCAGCACGGTCACGAATGGTAGCAAAATCAGGAATAAGCCCGATATACCAGAATACCAATGAAACGCTGAAATAAGTGGAAATAGCAAACACATCCCAAAGAAGTGGTGAGTTGAAGTTCACCCAAAGCGAACCATATTGGTTTGGCAACGGAAGTACCCAGTAAGCCATCCAAATACGTCCCATGTGAATTCCTGGAAACAAGGCTGCGCAGATTACTGCGAAAATGGTCATCGCCTCTGCCGAACGGTTAATTGCCATTCGCCATTTCTGACGGAAAAGAAGCAGCACAGCAGAAATCAATGTGCCTGCGTGGCCGATACCAACCCACCAAACGAAGTTGGTAATATCCCAAGCCCAACCAACGGTCTTGTTCAAACCCCAAGTACCAATTCCAACACCAATTGTATAAAGGATACAGCCTACACCCCACAACATGGCTGTAAGTGCGATAGCAAATGCAATCCACCATTGCTTATTGGCTTTACCTTCAATAGGTCTTGCTATGTCATTGGAAATATCGTGATAGGATTTATCTCCTAAAACGAGTGGTTCCCTTATCCAAGCTTCTTGACTCGACATTTATCTTGCTTTGGTCTTAATTAAGCTTCGTTTACTTCAACGTTTCTCACCTTGGTCATGTAAAAAACGTTCGGTTGAACGCCTACTTCTTCCAAAAGGTGATAACTTCTTTCGTCTTTTGAAATGGCAGCAACCCAACTTTCCTTGTCATTCAAATCTCCAAACACAATTGCGTTTGTTGGGCAAGCCTCTGCACATGCACTTTGCACTTCATCGTCAGCCACTTTACGTCCTGCTTTCTTAGCTTTCAGTTTAGCAGCCTGAATTCCTTGAACACAGAAGCTACATTTCTCCATAACCCCACGGTCTCTTACAACCACATCTGGATTAAGCACCATTCTACCCAAATCATCGTTTGCTGGGTTGGTTGAGAAATCCTGACTTCCGTTGTGATACTGGAACCAGTTAAATCTTCTAACCTTGTAAGGACAGTTGTTTGCACAATACCTAGTACCGATACAACGGTTGTAAGTCATCATGTTCAGCCCTTCGTTACTATGCGTAGTTGCAGCAACTGGACAAACAGTTTCGCATGGAGCATGATTACAATGCTGACACATAAGCGGCTGATAAGCTACTTGTGGTGCTTCAGCAGCAGTTTCCATAAGAGTGAACTTATCAATCGTGCCAACTCCTTCTTCAGTAGCTTTCTCTTCGGTCATATCCGAAGAATAATATCTATCAATACGCAACCAGTGCATATCGCGGCCTCTTCTCACTTCTTCTTTACCTACAACAGGAACGTTATTTTCTGAACTACAAGCAGTAACACATGCGCCACAACCGATACACGTGTTTAAGTCAACCGTCATTCCCCATCGGTGACCGTTGCCAATAGCGTGGTCATCCCAGAGGTTTACTTCGCTTGCTGGAAGGAACGGGCTTGCGTGTTCTTCTTCAGCAGCTCCTTCGCTTCCATGTCCATCACCGTGACCTTCTTCGCCATGCGAATCTCCGTGATCATCGCCATGACCAGAACCTCCTGCGCTTGAAACATAAAGCATCAAGTCAGGGTTTCCAGCTTTTGGGTCCTGATTGTATTCTACAAGCGTAGTTTCTTTCAGAATAGAATCTCTACCCATCAAGGTATGATGAGATTGTGTTTGAGCTATTTCATACTCTAGTGGCTCGCCATCTTCATCAAATGCCATCTCGATAGAAGAAACCGCACCAACTGAAAATGAACCTGATGATAATGGATAGGCATTTACCCCTACTTCATCACCACATTTTCCAGCAGCAGTTCGTCCATAACCAACAGCTAAACCTACTGTTCCGTACTTCTGACCTGGAGATGGATAAACGGGTACTTTAATAGTCACACCGTTTACTGTCAATTCAGCAACATCGGCCATAAAATCTCCACGCTCAAGTCGTGAGAATTCCATTTCCTGCATTTGCTTTGGAGACATGGTAATATAGTTGTCCCACGTTACACGTGAAATTGGATCGGGAAGTTCTTGCAGCCAAGGGTTGTTGGCTTGTGAACCATCACCCATACCGGCTTTTATATACAATTCAAGTTCAAAATCTCCAGCAGCAACCTTTTTAATCCTGCCAGCAGCAGCGGCAACATCTCCTACAAATACAGGCGTTTCACTAACTGTTCCTGATTCAAACACACCATTAAACAATGCCGTATTAAAGAAATCACTGAATAAAAGACCAGCATCAGGGCTTGATGTATGAATACCTGCCCAGTTTGCTTTGATGTAAGAAAAATAATCAGAATCGTTTCCAGCCCATTTCAACAAAGTCTCTTGAAATTGTCTTGTATCAAAAAGAGGTTGAATCGTTGGCTGAGTTAAGCTGTAGCTTCCCAACTGTGGTTCAGAATCGTTCCAACTTTCCAAATAATGGCTGTCTGGAGCAAGGTAGGTAACGCCAGCAGCTGTTTCATCCAATCTGTCTGCAAACGAAACAGTTAAACCAACCTTCGCTAAACCAGCATTGAAGTCAGCAGCATTTCTGTAAGAATAGCTTGGATTTACACCGTGAATAAGCAATGCACCAACCTTACCGCCTTTCATATCAGCAACAAGTTGATCCATTTCTGCATCTACACCACCTTTAATGTAAAGTGGGTTAGCCATGTTCAAGGTAGAACCATAATTACCCAGAAGGTTATTAATGGCATTAACTACGGTTTGAACGCCTGCGTCATTTGAATTCGATAAAACGATACCTTTTCCTTTCGCAGCAACCAACTCGTTGGCAGCTTTTAAGATAGTAGCATCATATTCAGAAGTTCCTCCGCTCAAGACGTTTCCACCCGTTGCAGAAGCAACTTTATTATAAAGACTGATAACTGCGGCAGCACTTTCAGATGGCTTGATAGCCACACGTACATCAGCATTACTACCTGCAAGAGACATATTCGACTCGAACTGGAAGTGACGTGACATCTTTCCGCCTTTCGGGCTACGCATTTTTCCGTAACCAACAGCGTTTGCCGCTCCGTTAGGGAATCCTGCTATGAAATCTGCTCCGAAACTCACAACTACATCTGCAGCAGCAAAATCGTAGGAAGGAAGAGCTTTCACACCGAAGCAAGCCTCATTGGCTTCCAACATACCTGATGCTGAAATAGCATCATACGTTACGTGCTTCACACCCTCGCCATACTTGGTAGCAAATTCAGCAACAGCCTTCTTAGTAGAAGGACTAATAATTGTTTCTGTAAGAATAACAATAGAGCCTCCAGCTTCACCCAACTTAGCAAGTGCCGCTCCTACTTCTGCATCAACAGTTGTCCAATCAGTGGCTTCACCACCTTTCATCGGACCTGCAGCGCGGGCAGAATCGTAAAGACTAAGAACCGAAGAGTTAATTCGCGAGTTAATTGCACCGCTGGTCAACTTAGATTTCTTGTTTCCAACAATTTTGATTGGACGACCCTCACGAGTTTTTACAAGAATACTTGCATAATCTGTTCCATCAAAGAATGTGGAAGCATAATAATTAGGAATACCAGGAGTAATCTCTTCCGGCTTGTTCAGGTACGGGATAGACTTGACGACAGGCGTCTCACAAGCAGCCAAAGTAGCCGCCCCAACGCTAAAACCGAGAAACTTCAAGAAGTCTCTACGCTTGGTCTTGCCTTCGTCAAGGTTATCGCTTTCCAATAAATGTTCTGCGGTGGCTTCGGGCGCAAATTCATTTGCAGCACGTTCCTGAAACTCAGGTGTGTTGTGAAGCTGATCCAGCCCTGTCCAATATTTTTTGGTTTTGCTCATGTTAGAGTTTCCAAAAATCTTTAATGGTTAATTCTAATAATGACATTTTGCACATTCCAAGCCTCCAATACGCTCAACAGTAACTGCCTCACCATCGTGCCAAGAAGGCGTTCTTTCATGCATGTCTTCGTAATATCCGTTATCGGCAACTTGTACTGAAGTTTCGCGATGACAATTGATACACCAACCCATAGTTAATGGAGAATGCTGTTCAGCAACGCCCATTTCTTCCATGGCACCGTGACACTCTTGGCACTCAATCTTACCAACAACCACGTGTTGCGAGTGATTGAAATACGAAAAGTCTGGAAGATTGTGGACACGAACCCATTCAATTGGAGTTGTATTGTCTCCGTAAACTTTCGTTTCAGGATTATAATCCAAAGCCGCATAAATCTTAGCAATCTCTGTAGTTCCGCTTGGCCCTTCCTGCACGTAAGTATGGCAGTTCATACAAACGTTAAGTGATGGAATGTTCGAATGTTTTCCTTTTTCAGCACCTGTGTGGCAATACACACAATTGACACCGTTTTGCCCAGCATGAATCTTGTGCGAGAATGCAATCGGTTGTGTTGGCTTGTAACCTTGGTAGACACCAATGTTCATCAAGTCTTTTACTCCCCACTGCAAGAACAGAAGTGTTCCAACAAGTATGGCTACACCAGTCCAACCACGATGAGTAGACATCCAATGAGTAATTGACCCCCATGTTCCGCGCTCTTCGGGCGCATCAACACCTTCTTTAACACTCAGAAGTTGCGTTAAAGAACGTCTTACACTACTTAGAACAAATACTAGAACGAGTAAAAGACCACCAATAGCAAGTAGAACGTTTCTTAAAACGTTCTCATCTAAAGTTCCAGCAGCAGAACCGTCAGCCAAATCCGGGACTTCATCAACAACAACCTTAACAGGTGGGTTTTTAACATAGTCAAGGATGGCAAGAATCTGATCATCTTCTAGATAACCGAAATCGGTCATCATACTTGGGTCAAGGTCTTTTATGGAGTTTGCGTACTCATCTCCGCTAGCAATCATTGCAGCAGGTCCTTTCACCCACTTGACAATCCACTCTCTAGATGGAGCACGGTCTTCGACTCCTGCTAAACCAGGACCAATAACCTTGTTATCACCAATACTGTGGCAGGTTGCGCAGTTTTGTTTGAAAAGCTTTTCTCCGTCCTGAGCATTAGCACCGAAACCGGATAGCAAAAGCAGGGAAGAAAATAGAATTGAAGCTAATCTCATTGACCTACTTCTATTTAATATCTTATCGTTCACCAACGCCTTAATTTAGTTCACTTTTAACAACCGTTTGAGGCTGTTTTGGCTGCCGCAAAAATAGTATTCAAACTATTGAGCAGTAGAAATTTTGTTAAAATCAAGCAATTTAGAAAGGTTCTAAATAATGACAGGGCAATTGTAGCGTATCAATAATGTAAAACCGTTTTTTTTCGTTCTTTGTCTTCATGCGAAACCTGTACATCCTCCTTATAGTAACCTTTTCCAACTGCGTTTGTTGTGAACCGAGCGCAGGTCAGCAAACCTATTATCAGGTAGTTGACTCAGCACTTGTTATCGAAAGAGATGTTCGTCTAGACTCTTTATTGATGAAACACACACGTGTTAATAAGGCTAAAGATGGCCTTGATGGATACCGTGTTCAATTGTTTTCTGGCTCTGGAACAGGGGCACGATTGCAGGCAAATAATTTACGGGCTGAGTTTATGGCTAACCATCCTAATACCCCTGCTTACCTCATTTACCAAGTTCCAAACTTTAAAGTGAGGCTCGGAGATTTTAGAACAGAGCTAGAAGCTGTTCATCTACAAAGAGAGTTAGCGTACCAATACCCAGGTGGTTTTGTGGTGAGGGATAAAATCAAATTCCCAAAACTGGCTATTGAAATGGAATCTGACGAAGAAAATTCTGAGTTAGAAGAAAGCCCTGGGGAATATATTCCTACGGATTAAAAATCATCAAACGGACGCGTAATGTCCGTGCTTATTCCGAAGAAGAAATAGAGTTCTTCCTTTCTGTGTACTGCCGATTGCTCTACTCTGGTGGAGAGTCCTGCCATTAAACGCATATCCCATGTTGCATTAAGAATGTACTCGGCTCTGAATTGCCAGAGGAAGAGTTTGGTATCTAAACCTTGAATCATTTCGTGGTTATACTCTCCATCGCGCAGCAAATACGACTTGAAAATATTGCCTCCGTAACTCACGTTATTGGTATCTAAACCATAATTGGCGTAAATGAATTTACCCTCAAACAGCCAATTATCCTTGCGGTACCTGAGCACATTAACCGACTCCATAAAATTGGCGCCCATCGGGTGTGCTAAAGACTGATTGTAGTGCCCGTAATTCTGCTCTATGGTAATGTGTGTATAGGTAAACGGTCTAACCCAATTGAACTCAAATTGGTAAAACAAGTCTTTTATCCAAAGTAGATTCCAACCTTTTATTCCTACCTGAAAACCTTGTTTGTTTCCCCAAAAACCTTTCTGTACGGTTGAGTCATTTCTTGCGGTGATGTTCTTGAAAACCTCGCCCAACAGGAGTTCATCTAAAACTATCTGCCCGTACAAGTGATTGTTTTTTCCGATGCGATAACGAAAATCGAAACCAAGCACCACGTTATCTGGCGAGTTAACAGAGAACTCAACAGGGCGGTAGAAAATAATTGGGTTGATGTAATTCAGTTCAAAACCTCGAACTCCCGTTGAATCGGCTCCTTGCCAAATAATAGATTCGAACAAACCAATATTAAAGCGCTTTGCGATGTTTAACGAGAGGTAATGGAACGTTCCCAACTTGTTTCTGTGATCGCCACCTGGGCGGACATCTTTAAAATTGGCCCAAATATTTACATAGCGCAGTTTCCATACCCGTGTATCAAGCTTTACAAACGAAAACTGCTCTGCATTATCGGAAAGGAAAAGTGTTCTGTAGCCATTACCAATAAACAGTTTATCGTACCCAGCCTGAACGTTAAAATGCTTTGATGGCGAATAGGATAGATAACCGCTAGGGTCGAAAAATGAGCGGAAATAGGAATGCTGATTAAAATCTCCCTGACCAGGGTTAACCTTATTTGTCTGCATAAAATCTTCTACGTGCGTAACCGGTTTGAAAGCACCGCCACGAATAGAAAAATGCCCTACGAAGTTCTTGCCGAGCAAAATATCTCCGCGTAAACCGCCAATCAATTCGGTGGTAAACCCAGATGTGGTTCCCAACCGCGCCATGCTATGGTAAATTGGGTCTATTTCAATTCCAAACCATTTCTTTTTGTAGTCTAGAAAATGCCCATTTGAAAATCTTCTTAGCGAAGAGCCGTCTCTGAAAACAAAGGATTGAAGCACCTCATTTCGAGCATCAAGTGACTTTTGGCCAAGCACAATGGGTCTGATGTTGTAATGACCATTATGCGCACCACTCCCCATAGGTTCTGCTTGCAAGAATGTTTCGAGCAATGGCGAATGTTCGATAACAATCCGCTGGCCAAACACTTGAATTCCTGCAAAGCAGAAAACGGCAATTATGATGAGTTCCTTTCTAAAAATCATTGTACAGATTTCTTAGAATGGTTCTTAATCCGAAGAAGACGTAGGTGTTTTCTTCCTTACCTAAATTGTTTGACTCAATACGGTGCCTTAGCCCAAATATGATTTGCAGATTGGATGCGCGGTTTACCACGTAGGCCAATTCCAAATTCTGATTAGTAAGATTGGTTTTAACTCCTTGTCCTATGGTGTTTCCGGCAGATTGCGCTCCCAAATAAGCGTCTGTATCTGGCAAATAAACATCGTTGCCGTAGTTAATACCCGTTGAGTCTCTTCCTACAGAAGCAAAACTTATTCGATAGCTAAATCTTAAATCGCGCCAGCGGTAACCCAACTCTCCCACAAACTCATGGAAATTTGCACCCAATGGATGTGCCAACGGCTGATTGTAATGCGTGTAACTCTGTAAGGACGATTCGTGTGCGTAGGTGTAAGGGCGAGCTCCATTGTATTCTAGTCTGGCATACAATCTATCTAACCCAAAAGCATCGAAAATCTTAAACCCAACCTGCCAGCCAAGCCGTTGGTCAATAAACCCACCCTCGCCAAGCTTGGCAAAGTTCAACTCATCTATTGCTAATTGCCCGTAGAAAGCGGCTTTATCAAATGGAACGTACTTAAGGGTAATACCTGCAATAGCGTTATTCCCAGAACCATCATACGCGTACTGTATAGAGCGCGAGAAGGTAACTGGGTTGAAATAATTCCAATTAAATCCTGCATTTCCAACGCTGTCACTTTTGAAGATTATCCCTTCAAAAAGCCCAAGCTGTACGCGTTTACCAAGATTTACGCTGAGGTAATGAAACGATGCCCATTTCTTTTTAAAACCTGATTCAAACGTTGAAAAAAGTCGTGTGTCTTGTAGCTGTGTCAAGATGAATTCGTACTGGAATTTCCAAAGATTTGTGCTGATTTTTAGATACGGATAGTTGAAGCCAACATCTGAAAGGAGCATAGAACGATAACCCTCGCCAATGAACAACTTATCATGGCCAATTTGAAAGTTGAGATTTTTTATGGGGGAATAGGAAACGTGCCCAGCAGCAATGGAAAAATCGTAGCCTTTGACTTTCACTCCAAGGAAACGATAAAGTCCATTATCGAAATCAAAATTCTTTATTCGGCCTTCGCCCGGAACAACTTGGTACTTATCTATCCAAGTATTCATATATGGTAAATACGTAGCTTGATTTTCCCAAACGGCAGTGTAAAACGAAACCGTTTTTCCGATGCTGCCTTTGAACAAAAGCCCTTTTGTATTTACCGTAAGCCGCTCTTTGCTTACTGCATCAAATCCTAACTCTAGGTTTAAAACTGGGTCTACATAAAACTGATATTTGGCAGAATCTACCCGTAAAAGACTTTGTCTAAATAGCTTTCGACCAACAAGTGTTTTGGAGAATTTGCTCTTGTGATAGTTTAATCTTCGGATAGAATCAAACGGCATAGATTGATTCAACTGTTTAACCCGATACGGCTTTATGCCCGAATGAAATTCAGACTCTTTGGTATGCAGGTCACCTTCAAACTCGGCATACTGCGTATGATTAAACGGGTGATTGTATTGCTCCTGGGAAAAACCCGAAACAGCCGTAAGAACTAGTATGGCAACTGCTAAAAAATGTCCCAAGCGCTTGACAAATGGCTTGGGACAAAGGTACTATATCGTACGTGAGAAAAACGACTTACTAGTTGATTGCAAATCTTACTGGTAACACAAAATACACATCAACCTTATGTCCGCTTTGCATTCCGGGCGTAAAGCAGTCGAGCATTTTGGCTACTCTTAGTGCTTCGGCATCTAACCAAGGGTCGAGCGGGATTACAATTTTAGCGTCACGTAGTTTGCCATTTTTCCCTACCACAAACTTGACGTACACCACTCCTTGCATACCATTGTCTAGCGGAATTCTTGGGTATGTGAGGTTTTCTCCAAGGAACTTCAACATGGCCGCTTCACCTCCGCAGTATTCTGGTAGTATTTCAGCCCGGTCTAACGGGTAAAGGTTTGGGTCGTCAACATCTCCTTCATCATCCTCTGAACCATAACCCAACAAGTCTGGACTCTCGTATGGTTCAAATGTGTTGCTTGGGTCTGAGGTTTGCGCAGTATTATCTACAACATCAATTTGATTGGTAATTACTTCTGGAATTTTGGGTGGCTCTGGCCGGACAACCTTCTCTTCTGGTTTTTCTAACGTTAGAACAATGCCCTGCGGTAAATCCCCAATTTCGCCCGCTTCAGAAACTTCTGGTTCTACATAGGGCGTTCTCCACTCAAACGATACGAGTGTTAGTGAAAGGGCAAACAGTAACCCAGCTGCAAAAAATGCTGGTCTTCTTTTTTCGATAAGCGCATTTGATAGTCTCATGATTTGAGGGATTAAAAGTTAGGTATGAGTGCGCCATATATTCTGTTTGATTCCCTAACGGAGGAGACGAAAGTTTATTGCAAAAAAAGTCCCGGTTAACAAATTGTTAACCGGGACTTACTAAGTGTATTTGAATTGTTCTACTTCAGTACAAACCTTATTGGAATGGTGAATTGAACTGGTACAGGCTTGCCACGCTGCTTACCTGGTTTGTAACCCTTTATGGTTTTTACCACTCTAACCGCTTCTTTATCTAAGAATGAGTCGGCACCTCTAACCACCTTAACGTCTGTTACATTTCCTTGCTTATCTACAATGTAACTGATGTAAACTACGCCAGTAATTCCGTTTTCTTTGGCAATTGGTGGATAATCAACATTCTCAGCGATGTATTTAAGAAGTCCTGCATCTCCTCCAGGAAAAGCTGGCATGTCTTCTACAATTGTAAAGAAATCTGGGCCTGCTTCTTCTTCCTCTTCAACCACCTCTACAATCTCGGTTTCTTGATCGGCCTCAACATCCATTATTTCAATTTCTTCCTCAATCTCCACATCATCTTCCACAATCTCAATTTCTGGAGCTGGTGGCGGTGGCGGTGGCGGTGGCGGTGGCTTTATCTCTTGCTCGGTAATCGGAATAATCTCTTCTTCAAGATCATCGATTACCAATTTTCCAAGATCAGATGCGCTTGCATCAAACGTTTTCCATTCAAATGCGGTAAGCACAACGGCTAGCGCCAGAACGTAACCTGCGAGGAGAAACAACGAGCGTTTCTTTTCTAGGTCAACTTCAGGATTCTTCTTAATCTCCATATTTACTTGTTAATGGGTTGGTAAATTTAAAATTATTGATGCAAACTCAATCATTGCTTTTCAGTTAGGTTGATGTGTATTGGAATTAGATTCCATAAAAGGTTGAATTATTTCTTCATAATCAACTTGATTACGCCAACTCCAATCATCGCTCCAACCATATCTGCTAATAGATCAAATACATCACCAGTACGACCAGACACCCAATAATATTGGACCGCTTCTAAAAAAGCACCTAGCAGAAAGCACCAAATTAATGTAGAAAAAACCACCAGTTTACCGCTGATATTCGGAAAAGTGAATACTAATAAGCTTGCTTCTACTCCAAAAAGTATGGTATGAATGACTTTATCTACACCAGGTTTTGCGAGCCAAGGAAACCTTGGGATTCCGCTTGGCTCAGATAAAAGTCCGTAAACGATAAAAGCCGTCCATAAGACGGCCAGTATCAAACTCGTGTAACGAAAAGCGTTCAAGAATTAACCTCCAACCAATTCTTTGTAGGCATCTGCTGTCATCAGCCCATCTACCTGTGATGCGTCAGACATTTTAATCTTTACCATCCAGCCATCTCCGTAAGGGTCTCGGTTAACAGATTCTGGATCTGTATCTAATCCTTCATTTAACTCGGCAACCTCGCCAGAAAGCGGCATGAACAAATCTGAAACGGTTTTAACTGCCTCTACTGTTCCAAAAACCTCATCAGCATCTAATGACTCCCCTTCTGTCTCAATCTCTACATAAACAATATCACCTAGCTCACCCTGTGCATAATCGGTAATACCAATGGTGGCCATATCGCCATCAACTTTAATCCATTCGTGTTCTTTGGTGTACTTAAGGTCTGCTGGGATATTCATTTTAGGAAGATTAGAGTTTAACGTTGGCCAAAAATATGTTTTTAGCTAAGACACAAAATGTCAGACAGAAGAATATTGGTCGAGTTCCTAAATTCTTCTTGCAAGCTTATTCCGCAAGGGTGAATCTCAAACTCAAACCAGCAGCGTGGTTTTCTGTTGGGAATGATGAAGAAACAACTGGCTTATTGATGGCTGCATCGTAGAACAAACGAATGTTGAAACGCTGATTAATTACGTAATCTGCATTCACCTTTATGCTGATGAGTTTTTGGCCTGATGTAGCTTGATTCAAATCTTCCTCCAACTTACGAATCATGGTTCTGTTATCTCGCATAGAGAAGTCAATTCTAAAGTTCAAGTCGGACTTAATACGCTTCTTGCTTTTACCGATTTTGATTGGGAACGGTACAGCTTTAAAGGTGTAACCTGCGCCAATTATATACTCTTCGCTAGTTACCTCGGTAAGCTGGTTATTAGCGAAGTTGAGTGACAATGTTCTGCTGGTTTTTACCTCAAACTTGGCAGTAAGCGAGTTTTTAAACGTAAAGTCTAAACTGACCAACGGACTAAACTGCTCGCTAACGGTGATGGTTCCAATTTGAAGTCTTGGAACAAAGTTCTTGGAGCTGTCCTTGGTATTTGGGAAGTCGCTTTCTGTTCCATCCGCCAATGCCACTCCTTGGAAACTTAGGTTAGTAGTAAAACTACTTACGCTGTAAGTTGATCTATAGGCATGGCCAAGCGTTAGGTTTCGGACAAGTTTCTTCATGAATGGGATCTTACCAAGACCATCATAATTTACTCTCCAGTTAGGCAACGGTATGCGCGGAAAAGGACTTGTTGTGATTTTCTCTGGACTGAAAATACCGTAAGAAGACAAGAAAGCCGGTATCAGCACTTCCTGTTGAGTTGGTCCGTAACCCTCCGGGTATTCAGAGAAGTCTTCGTGTGCTCCAAGGGCACCAGGGTGTTCTCCAGCTAATCTTTGTGCAACGGCAAGCCTGTTGTTCTTAAAATCATCAAACACTGGCGAAGAGTTATCTTTTCTTGGTCTAGTAAACGCGGTACCAACCGTGATGTAGGACATACTGAAATTACCCGTGGTTACTGGGTTGTAGCTAACTGGCTCCAGAATAGCCTCATCCCAACGGAAGAATTCGCTCACGCTCTCTGTATATGTTCTAGTTGCGGTAAGATCAATCCTAAACCCTTTAATTGGTTCTAATGTGGCGCGCATATTCAAAGAACTTGATTGCGTTTGAATCAACGGATTACTCTGTAAAGTATCATCACTAATCCAACCGCCTTTAATTGCTTCTGTTCTAATATCATAACCCGTTGGAATATCATCAAATACATTGCCTTGCCATCCAAAAAGGAAAGGGACAAATCCGCCCATATTGTTCATTCCCTCATCTAAACCGATGTAATCGGTTTTTGGTTTGTACCCTGGCAGCATCGTACCGTTATTTTCTGAGTACGTAACGTTAACCGACTTAAGCATCATAATGAAAGAAGCCGCGCCTTCGCCTAAGATCTTTCCAACATTTACTTTCTCCTTTTTAGGAACACTATCTGTTGGTTCTCCTTTGCCGCCTTTTGCAGATCTGGCCGACTTTCCTTTAGCCGCTGCTTTTCTGGCATTTGGAGACCTTCTTCTATTCTGATTAATTTTTTTCAGGAACGGAACCTTATTATAAAGCTGAGTAAAGTTGGCGTTACCATTCAGCTGCCAGTTTTGTGAGTTCTGGATTGTGTTTCCAAACGATGCCTGAGCAAAACCACCATCATCTTGGCGCTCTAGTGGGGCAGCGTTCCACGTATAGTTTCCGGTATAAGATGCATTGGCTGTAACCCAACTTAAAATTGGAAACTTGTTAATTGGCAATGTCCAGTTTACGGTAGTAGTATGATTGTATTGGGTTGTTCTTCCACCATTCCGAACGTTACTCCAAATTGAATCTCTTACGTGTTCCCAGTTATCAAACTTCCTATCAACTGGTCCTTCTGGTTCATCCACTCTACCAAAGTTGAAGGCATCGAATTGAATTTTTATAGCCTTGGTAAGGTCATACTTGAAATGGTAAGACCTATTCCATAAGAATGATTTCTGGAAGGTTGAGTCAATCCTTATGTCCTGATACTGAGTCGTATTTCTAAGCTGTTGCTCAGTATACCTTCTATCCATATCAGTTCTAAAACCAAGTTTGCCAGGGAGGTAATTAAAGTTGAAATCCTTAATAGGTTTCCACCAACCAGAACGAAGCATACCCCTAGACCATTTCTTGTATCGCTCTTTTCTCTTGGCGTATTTCTCAAGCTTTTCCTCCGCCTCTTTCATTTCTTCGCCCTTCACTTTGGCTTTCTTTAAACTATCAACTACTGCTTTCTGCTCTTTAAGCTTGCTTTGCTGCCTTTCCTTTGTTGCATCCACAGCAGCGTTTACCAATTTAAGTTTTGAGAACGGCCGTACGTTTTTTCCCTTCGGGTTGTAGTCATAATTCATACCTCCACGGTATGTACGCGTCTCTTTGTAGCGTGTGTTTATATCGCGCCTGTAATCTTGGTTATAGGAATAATTGAAACCAAGGTTGGCGGGATCCCAAGGCATTGGTTTCTTGCTCTTGATACCAATTTTAATATCGGTAAAGTTCATACTCCTCCGCTTATTATAGGTCTCTGCATTTCGCCTCAGCGTATCTCTTGCTCCATCTGTTTCTAGGTCAGAAAGAGAGGCAGCCATTGTAATATCAGGATCAAGCGGATTGTACTCTGGTGTGCCGAATGTTTCTCCGTAGCTCAAGTACATTGGCACGTTTATGCTCCACTTTTTGGGGAAGAACATACCGAGTTTAAGCTGAGCAGAAAGGTCATAATTAGCAATACTCTCTCGGCTTCTTTCGCTCGGCTTACTGTCAAACGCACCGAAACCAAATTTGCTGTAATCGGCAGCACCGTTAATTGTTGCAAAATCTGCCAGCTTAACATTTACCTGTCCTGTTGTTGCCCAGCCTCCTTTATTATCGAAATCTGTTAAACGCAATTCGTTTACCCAAACCTCAACGCATTTGGCTAGCCCGTCATCTCCATCATGGGCATTTTCCTTCTTAGGGTTTCTAATACCAATCATCATCGATTTGATGTTGGCCAAGTTCGGATTACCCTTTATGGTGATGGTATTGCGAGGTCCGTGTTCAGAAACGTAACGCTTGGTAATAGAAACTTCAGGGTCTACAATGAGGTCTCGGTTTCGTTGTTGTTTAACGTTGGTCAATTCGCTGAATTCAATCTCAATGTTGTTTAGCAACGGCCAAACGTCAAATCTATCGTCAGAAACATCCGAGCTGTAATTGCCCTCAGGCGTAACAATCAGCGGCACTTCGTACTCGTAATAGTTATTATCAAAATCGGTTCCCAAACGAAGGAAAACGGTTACATCATCATCGTTCAGTATTTCAGGGTCCACTGCCTCTGCATGGATAAACATTTTCAACTTTTTGTACGACCTAATATCAAACGTGGTGTTTTTAAATGCGGCTCGTGCATCTCCATCTGCCAAATCGCAAGCCTTTAAAAGAAGCGCTTGCTCATTTAATTGTCTTAGTTGCGTGTTGCTAGAAGGTGTTTGCTGGCGGTCAATCCCTGGAGGGAGAATGTAATTAATTGGGTCTTTTTGACCGTTTTCTTCAATGTTTACAACAGAAATGTCAAATGGAGTATCATCACTCGGGTCGCCTGGAATGTACTCGCCTGGTTCCTCAAGAGAGAAAAGATACCGTCTCCACTCTCCTCTAACCAATTCCAATCTTGCAAAACGAGTAACAATAGAATCCTCAAATCCTTTATAGTACATCCGCATAAACCGAATATTTCGGAAATCCTGAATATCACCAACGATTCTGTCTGGATTGCGAACCGGGATTTTGAACTGGTACCACTTTACATTAATTCCTGTCCCATTTTCTAAAACACCTGCGCCAACAACTTCATTGGTAATGTAGTTCTGCCCAACCACCAAATCTTCTTTTCTCATGCTCACCTTGTACTGAAAGTAACTTTCAGATTTATTCATGGTGAAATCACGGTTTATGTCTTCACCATCTGGAATAGTAGTAGATGACGCTTGGAAAGAAGTACCAGATTGATTTGCTGTTGGTGAATTGTTCTCTAGCCCATTAAATTGCTTGTATCGTTCAAGAACCGAGGCTTCTTGTGCGTCCCACTCATCTCTTCTATAGTACAAGAAGTTATCCGAAGAGATATCGGCAATTAGTCTATCGTAAGCTACTGGGTTCAAAGTACCACCACTTAGCATAGCATCTAAACGATCAACATAATCAGAATTACTTTCTCCCTCGGGGTTGTTCGGAGTGGTTGAAGTGTGAAAGGCTATTTCTTGCTCATCATTCAAACCATCTAAACCAATATCTTGAAATGGTCTTGTTGTAGGATCGTTATCAAATACGTTAATGATGTTCTGCACAGTAGACCGAATAGCAAGGTTGGTGCTATCTGTAGGGTTAGTGTTGTTGGGAGAAGGCAGTCCGTTTTCAAATGATTTAACACCATCTCTAAGAATATCCTCAGAAACATTACCAATGTTAAAATAAAGGTCCCCTCCAGTATGTGAGCCCAGGTCATCATGAAAAGGGTCCATCATCCAAAACTGAATAAACTCAATGTTGTTTGCCTCAAAATCACTTGTGGTAATCGGCCTCATTAATCCACCCCAGCGCGACTCTGGGTCTGCCAAAGAGCCATCCTCTAGCAAACCCGCTGTACGACTTACACCATCTGGCGTTGTTCCGTCAGCATCGTAATTATAAGGCCCTTTATCGCCTGGATAGAAAGCAACATCAAACATTGGCAGGTTGGTCTGCTGGTTGGCTATCTGCGATTGTTTGTTTGGGAAAATCTCTTGTTCCAACACCTCCCTTGAGTATGAAAGAGACCGGTCTTCCGAGCTTAAGTGGCTTGGCGTAAGGTTGTTGTTTCTGTAGAAAAGAGGGTCAATAACATACCATGCTAACCGAGCACGGTTCATTCCGTTTCCAATATCGTTGCTCAGCAACCCTTCTGGGAACATGCCTTGCTCAGTTTGTCCTTGCGGAGTACTTGCAAGTACCCAAGACTGACGACTTTTCAGGTCGATAAAGTTTACACTTCCTTCAAAATCATCTATGTAAGCAATTCCGCCTTTGGTTATCGCTTTAGCATTACCAGGAATTAAGTGAGCAAATTCACCAGAAACGGATACCGTAGAAACCTCCTTGGTATTGATGAACGGAATGTAATCTACCAGCTTGGTTAACAGCCTAGATTCTCTACGGTAGTTACCGTTAAATCCCCAAATAGTATTGTTAATAGGCTCATCACCCATGTTTACTTTTTGGGTTAACGGACGCTCACTCAAATTCAAGACGGTTGCTCCAAAAGCAAGGTCATCGCTAACTACATAGTCTAGATGTACACCGCCAAGTGTTTTCTGCTGAATGCTGAACAGGGAATTGCTTTCGTAGGTGGCCGTAACCTTCTGTCCAGATTCAATGATGGCTTCATTAATGATTTTCACTCGGCCAAGCGTATAATCAACCGTGTAATCTTGGTTTTCAATCAGCGTCTGGCTACCAGCAGTTACCCTAACACTTCCTTGTGGAATATTCAGACCGCCCAAATTAATCTCAGAACCACCTTCACCTTTGTATGTTCCGGCAAGAATAAACCGATTCAGTTCTGGGTAGTTGAGGGCTGCTTGTTTGGTAGAATCATAAAGCTGCGGGAAGACGTATTTATCGGCAATATCTTGCTCACCAGGTAACGCAAACTTACTTTCTAAATATGCGCCAAACGGCTCTATAACAGGGAAGTAAATACGTCCGTTTTGACTGTTGATGGTAATGCCTTCAACATAATCGAAGAAGCCATCTGCATAAGGATCGTTGTTGTTGTTGAGTTGGTCTAGGTTGAGGGTTCTTAATAAGATTTGCCCATTTATCGCCCCTTCGGTGATGTAGTTTGTTCTTGTTCCTGCCTCAATGTTGTCGTAAATCACATCAAGTCTAAAGTCTTCGCTGGAAACCTGATACGCCCCAATGTTGTACACGTTTTTCATCATCAAGTCCCAAATAGGAACCTTTGGATTGGTAACCGTGCTTTTCAAGAGTTTCACATAAAGTGCATCATCTCCAGTAATACCATCCGTAGAGAATTCACCAACCTGATACACCTGACCAGCATAAGTGTATTGGAAAGCCACCGCAAGCACCTCGTTGGGTTGCATTTGTCTGTTCAAAGAGATGTACCCTA
>JBLHEU010000016.1:0-24327 GCA_047614525.1 Bacteroidia bacterium
TGGTGAGGAAATTTACGAACGAGCTGGGATTTATGCTGAATTTGGGAAAATCATCTGCATTTCAGTCGGTTATTTTTCGCTTCGCGAAGGCGGAAAACGAGAGTTTAGAATGCGTTCTTTTTATGGCGATGATGAAAAAATTCTGTTGGCAGAATTCGCAGACTTACTTAACAATCATTACAACTCTCCAACGCAGCTTCTTTGCGGGCACAACGGCAAAGAATTCGACTTCCCTTATATGGCCAGAAGGATGGTCATAAACCAAATTGCTGTTCCTAAAATTCTGAACATGGTGGGTAAAAAACCATGGGAAGTGCAGCACTTAGACACCATGGAAATGTGGAAGTTTGGCGATTGGAAAAGCTACACATCTCTTAAATTGCTTACCCACGTTTTAGGCGTTCCTACTCCCAAAACAGACATTGAAGGAAAAGATGTGGCGCGGGTTTACTACGAGGAAAATGACCTCGACCGCATTGAAGAATACTGCAAGCGAGATACGTTGGCCGTTGCGCAAGTTCTTCTCCGGTTTAGAGGGGAAGAAATTCTAACCGATGACCAAATTATCGGACTATGAAACGCATTCTCCAACTTTCAGTAGTCCTTGTAACCGCAGGTTGTAGCGCAAACGATAACGAAGCCTTAAGTGCCGTTTTAGGAACTGGAAACGGGCATTTTCAATGTGTTTCTATTGGAGATAAGCACACAAAAGTTTTAAGGATTGTTGCGGCTACAGTTATAACCAATAATGAAGATGGTGTAACCACTGCATTTGAGAAACAGGATGTTTCAGTTTCCGTACAATATGAGTTTGAAGACGAAAAGCTTTTCTCCATTCAGGCGGATCTGTTTTTCTCTGATACGGCAGTCATGAACAACTTTGAGCAATTGCTCATTAATCGATACAACAATAAATACGGAGCATTAAGCGAAAACGGAGGTTTTTTTGTTTGGCAAGAAAACAACCAAGTTGAGTTTACCTTGGCGGATGAAAGCATAGAATTTGGCCAACCCAAGATCTCTCTCACTATTTATAATTTTGACTACTGAATAATTAAGACGCATGTCAGACAGAAAATTACTTGAGATTAATAATCTCGTTACCGAATTCCATACTGATGGAACGGTTGTAAAGGCCGTGAATGATGTAAGCTTTACGCTTAATCGAGGAGAAACGATTGGAATTGTTGGAGAATCGGGTTCTGGCAAATCTGTTACCTCTCTTTCTGTTATGCGACTTATTCCTGATCCACCAGGGTTAATTTCTGGCGGAGAAATTCTGTTTTATAAAGACCAAAGTAGTTGCGTTGATTTGGTAAAAATTAGCGAGCCAGAAATGCGCGCTATTCGTGGTAATGACATTGCCATGATTTTCCAGGAGCCGATGACATCGCTCAATCCTGTTTTTAGCTGCGGTGATCAGGTAATGGAGGCTATCCTTCTTCACCAAAAGGTGAATAAGAAAGAGGCGAAAGAAAAAACTATTGCGCTCTTCAAAGAGGTACAACTTCCTAGACCAGAAGCCATTTTTGACCAATACCCACATCAAATTTCAGGTGGTCAAAAGCAACGTGTTATGATTGCTATGGCAATGAGTTGCAATCCGAGTATTCTGATTGCCGATGAGCCGACAACCGCGTTAGATGTAACCGTACAGCAGACGATTTTAGATTTAATGCTTCGCTTGCAGCGTGAACACGATATGGGCATCATGTTCATTACCCACGACCTTGGGGTTATTGCTGAATTAGCTGACAAGGTGGTAGTGATGTACAAGGGAAAGATTGTGGAGCAAGGGCCAGTATTGGACATCTTCAGTAACCCAAAGCACCCTTATACCAAGGGTTTGCTAGCTTGTCGTCCGCCATTAGATGTTCGCTTAAAAAGATTACCTGTTGTTTCTGACTTTATGAAACTAGATGACGCAGGAAACATAGAGGAAATTGAACAAAGCGTTTCTGAAGCAACTGAGAAAGAAATACAAACCGTTGAAGAACGAACTCAAGCACACAAAGCACTTTATTCTCAAGAGCCTATTCTTCAAATAAAAGGGCTTAAAACTTACTTCCCGCTCAAGAAAAATTTCTTCGGAAAAGTAATCGAAGAGGTAAAAGCTGTTGATGATGTAACGTTTGATGTTTATCCGGGTGAAACTCTAGGGCTTGTAGGAGAATCTGGTTGTGGTAAAACCACTCTTGGTAGAACGGTCCTACGTTTGGTAGACCCAACCGATGGTACAGTGATTTTCAAAGGAAATCCGCTTCATTCTATGTCCAACGATGAACTACGTGAAGTCAGAAAAGATATTCAGATTATTTTCCAAGATCCTTACTCTTCGCTTAACCCTAGGATTACCGTTGGAGAAGCTATTATGGAGCCAATGACCGTTCATAAACTTTACGCCAACGAGAAAGAGCGTAAGGCCAAAGTGATGGAATTGCTAGAGCGAGTAAATCTTCTTCCAGAACATTTCTACCGTTATCCGCATGAGTTTTCTGGTGGTCAAAGACAAAGGGTTTGCATTGCAAGGGCGCTTTCATTACGCCCGCAGTTTATTATTTGCGATGAGTCTGTTTCTGCTTTGGATGTTTCTGTACAAGCACAAGTATTGAACTTGCTTAACGAGCTTAAAAGAGATTTCGATTTCACTTACATTTTCATCTCTCACGACCTTTCTGTTGTAAAATTTATGAGTGATAGAATGGTTGTGATGAACAAGGGTGTTGTTGAGGAAATGGGCGATGCTGATCAAATCTATTCTAACCCACAAACCGAGTACACCAAAAAGTTAATTGCGGCTATTCCTAAAGGACGATTGGAAGACATTGAGGCTTCCATTAAGGAAAAAGAAGAATGGCAAAAAGGAGTGGCGGCTGTCTAGTCTTCGTTTTTTAATGTTTCTCCGTTAACATCTTACTGCTTTTGGCGTTGTAGCCTTTAAAGTGGCGCATACTTTTGCGCGCTAACCGCGTTTATACTACATGAGAAATTCAATCATTCTTCTACTCGCTACGGTGCTATTGTCATCTTGCGTATCAACAAAAAAGCATACTGCTTTAAATGATCAACATATTCAGCTTAATGATATGTTTGAAAAGAACCAGTCTGATTTGGCACGCGTGCAACGCGAGTTGATTTCGTTTAAAAATCAAAACGACAAGGATCAGGCTGAACTTGATCGATTGAGAGGTCAAAATGACAAACTGATTGGCAACATGGGCGATATGGCTACTCTTTCTAAAAAGGAAGCCGAAAACCTTGAAGTGTCTCTTGCTAAAATCAACGAGAAAGACAAGAAAATTCAGAGCCTTCAGGATGCTATCAACAGAAAAGATTCTGTAACGTTTGCGCTTGTTACAAGCATAAAAGGTGTTATCGGAAACTTGAATGATGAAGATATTCAGATTAAGGTTGAGAAAGGCGCTGTTTTCGTGTCTATATCTGATAAGTTCCTCTTTAAAAGTGGAAGCTTCCGCTTGAATTCTAGCGCTATGGAAGTGCTAGCCAAAGTGGCCAAGATTCTTGATGCAAAACCAGATTTTGAGGTTATGATTGAAGGCCATACAGACAATGTTTCTTACCGTAAAGGTGATTTACTTGACAACTGGGATTTGAGTACAAAAAGAGCGACCTCAATCGTTCGCGTTTTGCAAGATGATTTCAAGATTGACCCTGCTAGAATGACTGCAGCCGGCCGTGCAGAGTATGCTCCAATAACAGATAATGATTCTGCTGATGGCCGTGCTGCAAACCGCAGAACGCGCATTATCATTTTACCTAAAATTGATCAATTCTACGGAATGATTGAAGAGGGTTTGAAAGAGGCTGAATAGATAAAGAAGGTCTCTACCTTATCACGCTTATTGCCGCAGACTGAGCATCAGATTCATTCATAATTTGAACTGAGTAATAGCCATCAGCCACATTCACCATATTTATGGTAAATGGTGTTTCGTTATATCGTTTCTGAAAAACGAGTCTTCCCATTGGATCTACAATCCTAACCTCAGATTGAGTTGAAGCGAACTTGCCTGTTTCAATTGTAAACCGACCGTTATTAGGATTTGGATAAACCACAAAGTCTTCCGTCTCCGCTTCTGGCCCTTCACTTGTTATAACAGGATTGCATATGTTGATTTCTGTAGTGTCCTCATTAATACAGAAGTTTAGATTCTGGAATACTTCATTTCCATCGTCAGCAAGTATCTCATAGGTTGATGCAACAGGCAGCCCAGGTATGCTTACGTAAAGTGTATAAAGCGTATCGCTATTAGGAACAAATTCAAACTCGTACTCTCCATTATTGTTGGTTGCTGCGCGTCCCTGAGCTTGACCTGGAGGTGTTTTCTCAACAACCACATCAATCAATGGAATTGGATCTTCTGTCTGCGTCTTGCCACTTAAAGATTGCCAAACAGTTCCGTTAAGCGTATTAGTTCCACTGAAATCCATTGGCTCTAACAATTGTACATGTTTGTTGAGGGTTTGCCCACATACATCTAGGATTGTTGCTGTGCTCGATAGGTGACCACTTGGATAGAATTCCGGAGAGGCCATAGGATGGTTTATTGGATTAGGATTTGCCATAATAGCAAACGGTAAGAAGTTCTCTATCACACCAAAATCATAGTTTCCAGCACCATCTGTAACCGTGCTATTCAAAGTATCCCAAACGCCAGCCTGGGCAGTATGGAGATACCGAACAACATCACAAGAAACGCATGGGTTTAAACCAACAGAAACGGTTCCGTCAAGAGTGCTTGGCAGCGCCTTAAAAAATATTGAATCTTCCTTGAGACATCCAAGCCCATCATTTACAACAACCACGTACATCTGATTGAGGCTTTGCTGGGTTGGCGTGAATTGCATCTGCGTTGCGCTAACCTGAGTAATTGCTGTACTTGCATCCCAAACAGATCCATAGTCACCATCACCACCAGAAAAAGACCACTGATAATTTGTGATTCCAGAAGATGGACAAAGGACAACAGTATCTGGATGCACTCTGCTGGCAATTAACTCTTGGGGTTGACTAATAGTGAATGGCCCATTGTTAAAACCGGGACATCCAAACCCATCTGCAACAAACGCGTTGTAATTCCCCTCACAAAGGCCCGTAACGGTGTTTCCTTCTACCCCGGCAATATCCCACACCACATTATAGAGACCAGCATTTACAGATATGATATCAAGCGTTAACCCTCCATCACAATCACCAAAGCAATCAAGCTGTTGTGAGGTTACATTATATTGCGGCTGGCCTAAAACGATAATCGTTTTAGTAACCTGAGCAAGAACACACGCTAGTGCGTTTGTACTTAGAGTTAAGGTATATGTACCCTCTGCTGGATAAGCATACAACGGAGAGAGCTCTAAAAGACCGTCCACCAAGGGGCTTCCGTTTCCAAATTCCCAAGTTCTAAGTGTCACATCTTCGATTAAAGAAACGTCTTCAAAATCAAGAGGTATTCCTACACAGGCATAGACAGTGTCATTAACTTCAAGCTGAGCGTTGCTTACTTGTATAATACCTTCGCAGGGTGGCGGTGCCAATTCAGCATATGTATTAGCACATAACAAAAGTGCGATTAACGAAAGTGTGAAAACCTTTTCCATAGTCAAAGGGGGTGTTGAATGGGTTTAAGATGCTAACTCTTAAATAACCCGTACGGAAAATGCGGCTTTTAGGTTTTTAAAATTCGACAAACGACCGATAAAATAGCCAAACGACAGTCTCTGAAGTGCGTTATCTTTAGACTGAACTTAAATGTAACATGGGGTGCCCGTTTCAAGTAAGAACCCAACATATTCTTTTGATTAACTCAACAAATACATACTTACGCTTTACGGTGACGGCCCTTTTTTGGTGGCTAATTTCTGTCCAAATCATCTCTGCACAGGTATATGATTTTCAGTCTTTTACGGTAGAGAATGGCCTTTCACAATCCCAGATATTGTGTTTACATCAATCGAAAAATGGTGAGTTGTGGATGGGTACCAATCAAGGAGGTATAAATAAATTCAACGGGTCAGAATTCAATTATATCACCAAAGCAGAAGGCCTTACCGATAACATAGTTTATACTATTGTTCAGGAAAAATCTGGTCGCACATTGGTTGGTACCAATAATGGAATAACGGTAGTTGATGGAACTAAAATTGACTCGTTAGCAGGAAACTACAAACTTCCTCACCCCGGTGTTGTTAGTATCCTTATTTCTAAAGCTGGTACTATCTGGTTAGGTACCGGAAAAGGTGTAGCAACACTTACCGACAAGACAATCTCGCTCTTTACAGCAGACTCTGTTCTGTCTTCTTCTACCATAATCAACATGAGTGAGGGGGAAAACGGCAGCATTTGGTTTAGCACTGTTCAAAGCGGAGTGTTTCGTCTAAAAAGCAATGGCGTAATTGACCGCTGGAGCACTAAGGAGGGATTAGGCCACAATTACGTCTTTGATGTGATGCCAATGGCCAATGGCCAAGCTTGGGTTTTTAACTACAAAGGTTTTTACTTGCTAAAAAATGATAGCCTGAGCCAAGTTAATGTGCCTAATTCCATTACAAGAAACGCGATTTACTACGGTTATGAAAAGGACCTTGCTGGTAATATTTGGATTGGAACTTCACAAGGTGTTTTAAAGCATTTTCACGGCAAGTTTACACACTTAACCACGTCCAACGGGCTAGTAAATGACAACATCTGGAAAATCCTTCAAGACCGCGAAGGAAATATTTGGTTTGGCTCAAAGTCTAATGGTGCTTCTAAACTGAACAGTGAGCGGTTTAAAATTTACACCTCAACCAAAAAGTTGCCCAATACAGTAGTTCTATCTGTTTTTAAGGATAACAAAAACCAGCTTTGGTCAGGTACAAATAAAGGCTTAGTGGTTTGGGGGGGAAATGAGATAGTAAAATATGATGAGACCGATGGGCTCAGCTCAGAGGCAATCCGCGATATAGACCAAGGGCAGGATGGGGCTTTGTATGCCGCCACAAATTTTGGGCTTTCTGTATTTGATGGTGAGAAGTTTACCTCTTATGAATCGCCTGAAACAGACCTTAATTCAATCCATAATGTGTATGCCAAAGGCGGTGCTATTTGGTTGGGGACACAAGTTGGTCCAGCAATTTTTAAAAGTGGGAAGTTTGTGCGACCAATGAATGCCGCGAAGTTTGATAAACCCGTTTTTGACATTGTAGAACACAATGGCAACATTTGGTTTGCTTATGATGATGGAGTCCTACGATTTGATGGGAAATCTTTCACTCGACTTAGTGGTAAGGATGGTTTTTTCGATGGAAGGGCTCGAAGTATTGCGGTTGGCCCAGAAGGAAATTTGTGGTTTGGAACCAACAATGGTGTTTATCGATTTGATGGCGATTCATGCATAAATTTTGGGGTCGAGGATGGTCTGATTTCAGATGCCGTTTACTCGCTTGGATTCCACCAAGATGGAAGTCTTTGGGTGGGCCAATCCCGAGGGCTATCTCGTCTTATTTTTGATGGGGACAACGTGAAAGACGTTATTATTTACGGAAAAGAACAAGGGTTTTTGGGGCTAGAGTGCAGCACTAATTCCATTTGCATGGGTGGTGATGGAAAGATTTGGATTGGCGCCACAAACGGGTTAGTTGAATATGATCCAAAGAGAGATAAGGGTATTTACTACAAGCCGCTTACACGAATTACAGACGTAATGCTTTTTTCTCAATCCACCGATTGGCTTCAATACACCGATTCCATTAACCAAAATGGTATTCCGAATAAACCAGAATTGCCTTTTGATAAGAATGACATAAGGTTTGAGTTTTCAGGCGTAAGTCTGACATCGCCCGCATCAATGAATTATAGTTTTTACTTAGAGGGTTTTGATCTAGAGTGGCAGAAGGTTACCCACAATGATTTTGCGCGTTATAGCAACATCCCGCCAGGAGATTACACCTTTAAAGTACGTGCTGGTTTTGGAGATGAGCTTTGGAAAAACACACCCATTTCATTCAGCTTTACGATTAGTCCTCCTTTTTATCAAACCAACTGGTTTTATATAATCTGCGCGCTTGTAATATCCGGGGCTGTGTACTCATACGTCACTATTCGCCAAGCCAACATTCAGATTACTGAACAAAAACAGAAAATTGAGTTACAAAAAGATGTAATTGAAGTAAAGAATAAGGCAATGCTTGATAGCATTAACTACGCAAGTACTATCCAATCTGCTACGTTGCCATCAGAAGATGAGTGGTTTAAATTGCTGCCTGATTCGTTCGTTCTTTACAAACCGAAAGACATTGTAAGTGGTGATTTCTACTGGCTAGGGAATAACAAGAAGGGGGATGTTTTCTTCTCTTCCGTTGATTGTACTGGGCATGGAGTTCCGGGCGCGCTTATGAGTATTGTTGGGTACAATGGCCTTAATCAGGCCATAAACCAAGAGCATCTTAACGAGCCTGCTCAAATACTAAATTACCTCAGAAAGAGTGTAAATCAATCTCTACGAAAGTCGGAGCGAGATGATTATGTACCTGATGGAATGGATGTGTCGTTCTGTAAACTCAACTACGATAAAAAGCAGGTTGAATTTGCCGGTGCTTTAAACCCAATTCTTATTGTGAGAAATGGGGAGCCGCTACTTACCAAAGGAGATCGAATTTCCATTGGTAATCTAGACACCAACAGCCGGTCTTTTACAAACCATACAATTGATTTACAACCTGGAGATTGTCTTTACATCTATTCTGATGGCTACGCAGACCAGTTTGGTGGTCCCGCAGGTAAAAAGATGAAAACATCTGTAATGAGACAACACTTGGTCTCTGTAAGTAAATTGCCAATGGCCGACCAACGAAAAGTGCTTGAACAACGCTTAGCTGAATGGCAAGGAACTCTAGATCAGGTAGATGATATTTGTCTAATCGGGGTTCGAGTATAGACTTACTCAATCAAAAGCTGGGTTACAAACCTATCTGTTTCCTCAACAAACTCTGAATAATACTCGCCTGTCCCTGGGCCGGCAAAGCCAGTGTGTATTCTGCGTACCTCTCCTTTTCTATCAATGTAAATTGTGGTAGGAAAAGAAAGGATATGATTTAGCATTGGCAACTTTTGGGCAGCCTCTGTTTTGCTAGCCATTCCTGCCAATAAAATCTCGTAGGGAACATCAAAGTGTTCTTTCAACCTTTTGAGAGAGCGCAGGTTGGTTTCTTCATTATCACTCTTCTCAAACGCTAACGATATTACCTCTAAGCCTTGAGAGTTAAACTTGTTATGCATGGAAACCAAGTAAGCCGTCTCATCCATGCAATTCGGACACCAACTACCCATAATTTGAATGGCGGTTACCTTATCATTATACCTAGCATCCTTTAGGCTTACTGGCTCTCCTTCCATGTTATTGAAGCAAAAGTCAACCTCAGTGTACCCAGGGTTCAGGAACGTTAGTGTTGTTGGGTCAGGTAGCTCGTAAAGTTCATCTCGCTTACCAACCCAGTTCTCCTGCCAATGAGATCCTGACCAAAAATCACCCATTATTTTATCGCCATCAACTTTGGCCTTAAATAAGAAAGCGTGAGAACCATCAAAACAGGATAGAAATAGGCTATCCCCTGAAACGTTTCCTTCTAAGAATCGATAATCTCCAGTTGTGGTGAGAAACGTGCCGTAAGCCCTATTCCCATCTTGCTCAAACAGGCCAATTGCTTGGTACTCATTATCACTTCCTGGACTGAATTCTACTTTCCACTTTCCAGCAACATTAGTTGAGGGTTTAGCTGAAACTTTGAATCGCGTTGCTAGACTTTTATAGCCGACAAACGGAATTCGGTAGTCTCCTTTTCTCGAATAATCGTAGTAAAAGCCAGAGATTGTGTCTCCCTCTTGCAATCCTACAAGCTCAGTATTAAAAATGGGTAGACGGATAAAAAAGCTATCACCTTTCACTACGAATTCATCCGCACGAATGCGTTCGTCTCCGTTGATAGCATAGCACTGAAGCTTGCCGTCATCTTCCATAATTTCTGCATGGAATGGAAGTTCTGCGCCATCAAGGTCCATTGACACATTCCAAACTCCAATCACTTTTTCGTGATCTTTTTCTAGCGTGCAGCCAAACAATAAAGAAGCAAATACAGCAAATAGAATTTTAGCTTTCAATGAATTCGCTCTCTATGGAATATTCCGAATCAAAGAGGTAGGAAACCGAAAGTTTGCCTTTCATCATATAACCTTCGCCATTGGTAAAAAACAAGCTCTGCTCAGATTTGTAAAGGAAGTTTTTAGTCTCTCTATCGACTGTAATTCGAAGACATTGTTTTGACTCTTTATCGATAGAAACCACCACTTTTTTAACAGGAATTTGCTCATTCTGAGTCTCGTAAGTCACCAAATATTCGCGTGTTAAATCTATGGTATCTACCTTAAATTCTCCACGCCATGCAGGTCTGTTAATATCTGATTCTAGAAAAGCATCCAGCTCCTCTTCCCAAATAATATCGCCTCGTTCTATAATGTGGCTGTGACCGTCTTTGGTTACATGTTTGCGCACCCACTGATTTTTCTTGTCCAGGTTTTTTGCCTGCTTTCGAATGAAGGTTGGAAGGTCATAATAAGACCGCTGATCTTCATAGTAAGCCTCCGCTGGGTCCTGATTGCAGGAGCCCAAGAAGAGAATTAATGCTATGTACAGCGGTCTTATCAAGAACTTATTATAAGTCGAACTTAATGCCTTGTGATAACGGCAAGTCTGTACCGTAGTTAATGGTGTTTGTCTGTCTACGCATGTAAACTTTCCAAGCATCAGAACCAGATTCTCTACCTCCACCAGTTTCTTTTTCACCACCAAACGCACCACCAATTTCAGCACCAGACGTGCCAATGTTAACGTTAGCAATACCACAATCTGAACCTCCGTAAGAAAGGAATTTCTCAGCTTGACGCAGGTCTGTAGTCATGATTGCAGAAGACAATCCTTGGTCAACACCATTTTGCAAAGCTATCGCTTCGTCAATCGTACTGTACTTCATGATGTATAGAATTGGAGCAAATGTTTCTGCCTGAACAATCTCAAAGTGATTTTGAGCTTCAACAATTGCAGGTTTTACATAGCATCCGCTTTCGTAACCCTCTCCTTCTAAAACGCCTCCTTCAACAAGTACCTTTCCGCCTTCTGCTTTCACTTTTTCAAGTGCAGCTAAATAAGCTGCAACTGCTTGTTTATCGATAAGTGGCCCTACATGGTTGTTTTCATCCAGAGGGTTTCCCACACGAACTTGCGTGTAAGCCTTGGTAAGACTTGCCTTTACTTCTTCATAAACACTTTCATGAATAATCAGTCTCCTTGTGCTTGTACAACGCTGGCCGCAGGTTCCTACCGCTCCGAAAAGTGCACCAACGATTGAAATCTTCAAGTCAGCATTCTCGGTAATAATGATTGCATTGTTTCCACCTAACTCAAGTAGCGTATTTCCTAAACGAGCCGCAACTGCTTGTGCAACCAGCTTACCCATTCTGATAGAACCTGTTGCAGACACAAGAGGAACACGCTTATCGTTGCTCATCATTTCGCCAACGGTGTAGTCTCCTTGTACCATTCCGCTAATTCCTTCGGGAACGTCATTTGCTCTAAGAACACCCTGAATAATGTTTTGGCAAGCCACTCCAGATAAAGGGGCTTTTTCAGATGGTTTCCAAACACATACATCTCCACAGACCCATCCAAGCATAGTGTTCCAGCTCCAAACGGCAACCGGAAAATTAAACGCAGAGATAATTCCAACAACTCCAATCGGATGGTACTGCTCGTACATTCTGTGTAACGGACGCTCAGAGTGCATGGTTAAACCATAAAGCTGGCGCGAAAGACCAACAGCAAAATCGCAGATGTCAATCATTTCTTGCACCTCGCCAAGACCTTCTTGAAGACTTTTTCCCATTTCGTATGAAACAAGTCTTCCTAGCGCATCTTTCTTCTCGCGAAGCGCATCTCCCATTTGTCTTACAATTTCGCCACGTTTTGGTGCTGGCCAAGTACGCCACTCTACAAATGCTTCTTGCGCTTTAGTAATTACGTGCTCGTAATCTGCTTTAGTGCAAGAACCAACAGATGCAATCAATTTTCCATCAACAGGAGAGTAAGACTCTATAAGTTTTCCTCCGCCCTTTAACTCTTCTAAACCAGTAGATCCGGCTGGGTTTACTTCTTTGATATTCAATGCTTTGAGCACTTCTTCCATCTCTGTTCTCATATCTAATAATACCTCTGGCATGTGTATAAAATTATGTGTTTCGGCAAATGTAGCAAATAAGGTTTCCTCAAGTTTAGACCAACAAATACCCCCACCGAGTCAGCCGAAGCGTCATGCGATGGGGGTGAAACCAGGAATTGGAACTGTCCTTCAAAGATAATAGAGTTTTTGAGAAAAACCAGTTCTACGTCATTTATTTTTCGATGAACGCCCATTTAATCCCTTTTAAACGTAAAAACCACTATAGTTTCTGTGCCATCATCACCCTTAAAGGTTTTGTTAACAGACCCAACCATTTGACTTCTTAATACTGCAGTCCACATCGTTAATCTCTAGTTTGATTGTGATTTTAATGTCGCACGGGTGAAAATAGTAGTCGCCAGAAGTAACTACAAGTTCACTCGCTTGGTAACCAATTAGCTGCGTTAGAATTATGAGTTGACAACATAACTCTGTAAGATTTACGACTTTCCGTTACGTTTTTGTCTCAACTAAAGAAACGACTTTCAAAATGCCTTTTCTAATTCTATCTCTCGCTCCGTACAGTCAAATTCTAACCGTTATAATTTACCACACATTTTTCTGTTGAAAAAAACGAGTCGAATACCGTTAGCTACAAGCTCAAAACACTAAATTTCGATAAACAACAGAGACCTTCATGACAAAAAAGAAAGATGAGAGAAAAATCTTTGTGTTAGACACATCGGTTATCATTTACGACCACAACGCTATCAACGAGTTTGACGAGCATGATGTGGCCATTCCAATTACCGTACTAGAGGAGCTAGACAACTTCAAGAAGGGCAACGATAGTAAGAATTTCGCGGCACGTGAGTTCATCAGGCAGCTTGATGAAATGGCGGGAACCAGAACCCTTCAGCAATGGATAGCACTTCCTGGTTCTAAGAAAGGCTCGTTTAAAGTTGTGATGAACGGCAAGGGCCAAGTAGACGCCAATCAGGTTTTTGGTGAGGACAAAGCAGACCACAAAATTCTCAATTCTGCATTAGCAGTTCAAGCTGAGCAACCAGACCGAAGGGTGATTCTCGTAAGCAAGGACATCAACCTTCGCTTAAAAGCAAAGTCACTAAATGTTAATGCTGAAGATTACGAAACGGGAAAAATTAAAGACGTCAGCTCTCTATATAAAGGAGAAAGTAGCGTTGAAGGAATTGACGCTGCAACCATAAACAACCTTTATAAAGAGGGGACGTGCGAACCCAGTTCTGTAGGTTTAAAAGACGCCCCGAACAACCATTACTACATTCTGAAAAATGGTAAAAAGTCGGCATTGGTTCATAATAATCCTGAGACCGGGCTTTTACACCGAATTGAGAAAAGCACTTCTTATGGAATACGGCCGCTAAACGCTGAGCAAGTCTTTGCAATGCATGCCATATTAGACCCAAATGTAAAATTGGTAACACTGCAAGGGGTTGCGGGAACTGGTAAAACGCTACTTGCTCTAGCTGGCGCGATGGAGCAAAAAAAAGACTACCACCAGATTTATCTTGCACGGCCAATTGTTCCGTTAAGCAACAGAGATATTGGCTTTTTACCTGGTGATATTAAAAGCAAGATTAATCCTTACATGGAGCCGCTATGGGATAATCTGAAATTCATTCAAAGTCAGTTTCCAGAAAAAGGGAAAGAGGCCAAGGCCATTCAGCAAATGGTGGAGCAAGAAAAGCTTATGATTACACCTCTTGCCTATATAAGAGGTAGAAGCTTGTCCAATATCTTCTTCATTATTGATGAAGCGCAAAACCTAACTCCTCACGAAGTAAAAACAATTATTACACGTGCTGGTGAGAATACCAAAATCATTTTCACAGGAGATATTTTCCAGATTGACACGCCTTATTTAGACACGCAGAGTAACGGTCTTTCTTACCTAATAGAAAAGGTGAAGGGCAATAAGCTTTGTGCACATGTTACGCTAGAAAAAGGTGAGCGATCTGAGCTTGCCAACTTGGCAAACGAGCTATTATAAGCGACCTCCGAGTATTGTGGTGAGCTTATGTCGGCTTACATCGCCTGATATGTTGAACGCTTCGAACAATATGACGTAAGCTCCAATTCTGGCCTTTTCGCCTTTGTCAGTTGTGCCGTCCCAAGTGAAGGTTCCTGTTAAGCCAAGAAGTTCGTTGGTAACTAGCTCTTTCACATCTCTACCGTTTGCATCGTAAATGCGAATGGTTCCAACCAAACCTGGCTCAGTAAAACTGAAGTTAATATTGAGGATGTCGTTATACCCATCATTATCAGGTGAGAATATTTCAGGGTCAGTGTTAACCTCTCCCATTGCGCCAAGGGTTGGGTAGTACTGAGAGTTTTGAAGCCCTGGTGTACCAAACCCTACCGTTTCAGCGGCAGAATGCCAATTACCCATGTCGTTCACATCTCTTGCAACATCTAAACGCTCTAACGATACACCGTCAACGGTGCTCAAAAGAGGGAATTGCATGTCTTCGTTGTAAGCAAAGAACTCAGAAATCGCTGAATCTACCCGTAGCAAGTAAACCGTTCCTGAATCGTTATTGTAGGACGGCAAATCGGCCTCAATAAAGTTGTTTATACCATGCTGAATGTAATTCATCATAACATCAGATGTGTCCTCAGTAACCAGAACATAACCACCGGCCTTAACGGTATAAATCTGGCTGGTTATAACCTTCTGATTGCTAAGTCCGTCTTCTTCATCATAATTTGCCAACTGCCACCCTTTCAGGTTTAAAGGTCTATCGGTAACATTTACTATTTCAACATAATCTGAACCGCCCGTAAATGGGTTAAACAATACTTCGTTGATTACAAAATCGCCAGAATCCGCTTCAAACGGAAGAATAAAAGTGACTGTAGAATCAACGTCTTGGGCATTTCCCTCGCAATCATCAATTCCTGTAATCGTTGCGGTATAAACAACACCAGTATCAATTGGCGCATCAAGAATAACTGCTATGTTTTGGTTTGCTGGCGCGATGGCTGTTGCAGAATTAACACCAATTAAGGGACTAATTAATATGCTTCCAGCGGAAACGGTGCCCGCATCCAACGCTTCGCTAAGACGAAGTTCTAGCTCCGTTGAACTAACTATTGTTACATCAATTAATGTTGGCCCTGTAATATCGGGCGTTGAATCAAAAACTGAATTTTCTGCAGAAGGTGTTCCGCCAAGCGGGCTCGCTGACCCAATCCAATTACTTGGGTTAGTGCAGGATGCAAACGGATTAATCTGTTCAATTGTATAACCTCCGCTTTCTTTGTTTGGGTCTTGGTACCAACTTAAATCGTAGCTCAGTTGGTCAATTGGGTTTTCGCCTGTATCAAGAAGAACTATGTCATCACCAGCGTTATTCAAAGAGGGGAAAGACGAAACCACTACAACATTATCGAAAAAGGAAAAAGGAATTGTATCTGCAGCGGTTATCAATAAGGCATATTCTCCGGGTCCAATAACGTGCGAACCGATTGTTCCAGTAGAGGAGGCATCACCAATCTTCCAGCCTGACAAATCGATGTAATTAGATGATGTATTGAACAGTTCAACAAACTCAGCGTCTGGTAGCCCAACAAATGGGCTTGGATCGCACATAAACTCGTTAATAACCACATCTCGGTAGGCGGCCGGGCTACTAACCACATAAGCAAAAGGTAGCGTTGCAGAAACCATCACATTGCCTGATGGGTCTTGCACGTTTGAGACGGTTAAATTGTAGGTTGTACCATTGATAAAAGTGCTTGCAAAAGTGAGATGCACCAAACTTGGGTTGCCAACATCTAAGCTTGCGCTAGATGGATTTCCGAGAGTGCCATCGGTATAATTGGTGAGCGTTTCGGCTATGGCTTGCTCAACGGCTTCGGTAAACAAAACATCAACTTCCGTATCAGAAATAACCGTAACCGAAGCCATTTCTGGTGGCGTTACATCCAGAATAAAGTCTCCGAAGTAAATATCATCATAGAAGAAATTATCTGCATTGCCACTGGAATACCTGCAAAGCACGCCAAGGTTTTCCGTAGTCGTTACGGTTGTATTTGTACCCGATGTATGCGAAACAAAATCGTAACCACCGTCTTCATCAATATCAATATTCCAAAGGCCAGAATCGTCTCGTCTCACCCGAATTGTCATATCAAAACTGCCAGCAATTAAGCCGTCCGCTCCTCTACAAACCGAGGTTGTAACTCCGCCAATAGAATGAAACAACTCAATAGCATCATCAGACAAAGCCTCGCCAAACTGAATGTAATAACCCTCTGCACCGCTTGCTGTTGGGTTGGTATTGTCACACGCCAACCAAACTCTGCCGTAATTATTTGCCGAGCCCGAAAAGCTTTGTTTCAGCCAAAACTGCCATTCCTTATCATCTAAAGAAATGGATGCAAAACTGCTGGTTAAATATGATGTGTCTGCTCCGGATGGAGCGAAATCGGTTAGTTGAAGTTGACCATCAACATTAACTAGAAATTCAGCGGAGCTGCCCGTCCAAACAGGGTTTACGGTAAAGTTGCCATCAGAAAAATCATCTGAGACTTGCGCACTTAAACTGCATGGCACAAGACATATAAATAATGCTAAAAAGACAATTTGTGTGTTCCTCATTCTAACTTAGATAGTAGGTAAATATAGTACATTTGAACACCGCCATTTTTACTGAATATTATCAAATTATGAGAGTTGCTGTTGTTGGCGCCACTGGGATGGTTGGCCGGGAAATGTTAAGGGTTTTGGAGGAGCGCAAGGTTCGCATTTCTGAATTAATTCCCGTTGCATCAGAAAAATCGGTTGGGAGCACAATAGAATACAACGGTAATTCTATTTCCGTTGTTGGAATGAACCAAGCTATTTCTCTAAAACCAGATTTCGCTTTATTCTCAGCAGGCGGTTCAATTTCATTGGAATACGCACCAAAGTTTACGGAAGCAGGGACGGTGGTAATTGATAATTCTTCTGCTTGGCGGATGGATTCGTCTGTGCCGTTAGTTGTACCAGAAATTAATGCTGAACTCTGTAATTCCAAGTCAAAAATCATTGCCAACCCAAACTGTTCCACCATACAATTGGTTATGGCGTTGTACCCACTTCACCAGAAATTTGGGATTAATCGGGTTGTGATAAGCACTTATCAGTCTGTGAGCGGAACGGGTAAAAATGCAATGAAACAACTTGAAGAAGAAGAGTCTGGTAAAAACGCTTCGGACCCAGCATACCCTTATCCAATACATAGAAATTGCATTCCACACTGCGATGATTTTCTGGATAACGGTTACACCAAAGAAGAAATGAAGTTGGTGAACGAAAGCAGTAAGATTATGAGTATTCCAGAGCTAAAACTTACAGCAACTTGTGTTCGGGTTCCTATAAATGGCGGTCATTCAGAAGCGGTCAATGTATCATTCAACACACCATGCTCTGTAAATGATATCAAAACGGTTTTATCCAATGTTGCTGGGCTAAGTGTACTCGATAACCCTGCTAAAAACGAATACCCAATGCCACTAAATGCACATAAACAAGATAATGTTTATGTAGGGAGAATTAGGAAGGACGAAAGTGCTGAAAACACTTTTAACCTGTGGATTGTGGCAGATAACCTAAGAAAAGGGGCGGCCACCAATGCTGTCCAGATATTGGAACACCTAATTAAATAGCCTTTTAACAAATGCGTTTCCTGTATCTTCTGTTCGTTCTAGTTTTCCATCTCTCCATTTCAGCACAAGAACCGTTCACCTACCCTAGCGACCTGAGGTTTTCTACCGAAGCCGATGAGGGTTGCTACCCTTGTTGGGATACCATGAGGGTTTACATGTTTAAAAACGTTGTGGATTTACGGGTCATTCTTCCTGCTTGGCGACCTGTTGTTAACCATGATTCTGTTTCAATTCTGGAAGGGAAAATTATGCCTATTCCTGGTCATGAAGGATACAAATTCGGTGTTCCTCACGTAAGTTTCGAAGATCTACCTCTTTACCACTACACCCACGATTTCTCGTTCAATGTTTTTCCTGATAAAGATTACAGGAACATCATGACCAAATACATCAGTATTTCAAAGGATGAAAATGGGAACGAAGTAAAAGATACGGTTGTGCGTGATTGGGTGCATTGCGAATGGGAAAGTGGACTGGCAGCTGGGAACAAAGGAAATAAATACAAAGAGGTTTGCGAGGTTGGCGGAAGCGCTGGGTTTGCATCTGCTGGCCATGAGCGGTATGACATAATATGGAACTGGCCAACTGCTGGAGACTGGGTTCACCTTGAAGGCCTCTGGATTTGGGATAGAGGCCATCCGCCTGCTAGAGCAGAACTTCACCCATTACGGTTTATGGCCACGAGACGGAATTTGCCAGACAAGATTGTTTCTGAATCTGGCGATAGTGTTTTCGCAACACGAGTTGATTTGTACGGCAATGGCGATGGTAGCGCGTTCTATAATAATCAGGACACCGCAAGTTGGGCGCGGCCTGTGAGAATGAGCTCCAAAGATTATGCGTTCCGAGTAAAACAAACTTTGCCTAGGCCATCAGATAACGCAGAGCTGAAATACCAGCTGATTTCCCAAAAAGGCAATAGTTACACCGGGTCTGTTGGTATTAGCTGCTCAAACCAGTCTTTTGCAGACATTACAATTCCTTGGAAAACCCCAGGTTTAGCAGACACTTTAGTGCTTGCCAAAACACTCTACTTATATTGGGACAAGGGCAATGGAACTCATCAAGACTATCGCATTAACACCTATTCTTTAAACTTCGAATCGTTCAAAGTAAGACGCCTTTCTGAGCCCCTTTTAGGTAGGGCAGAATTGCGCGTTTTCATGGATGTTGGTGGACAATACATCTTCTTTAATGAGTTTGCAACAAGCAAAAAAAACATACTCAATAAAGGTATCGGCAAAACATACAGGCGTAAATGGAAAATTAATAATTCATTCACATTACATGTTCCTGAAGACCGGCAGTTTAGGGTATATGTTGGAGGTTGGGAAGCTGATGGTGCTGAAAAGGTTATGGGTCATATTATCGATCAATATTCCGATTGCAGTAAGGAGGTTAAAAACCGAATAAATGACTTAATGCTTGACCCAACCCCGATGGGATACGCAGGATGCGAGGACGACAATTTTGGAGAAGCTATCAAGTATCACACACCCGAATCCATTAGACAAGAAAGTGGCTATCTGATTAAAGGAGACGGAAAACCATATAAAGAGAACTGTCCGTTTGGAAAGCACAACCCAGTTGATTTTCACAGATTGGAATATTCAATTCAAAGTAAATGACTTTGGTCTCATTAAGTTTAACACATGTTGCGTTCTGTTAAATTTTTAACTTAGCTGATTACTGTACTTAAGTAAAATCGAGTTACCATGATTATTAAGACAACCCTTATCACTACCGCTGTTTGCTGCTTGTTTGCTATCACCAGCTTCGGTCAAGTAAATAACTTCACAACTTTGACGATTGAGTCGGGTGCTACTCTTTATGTAGATAATAGCGTGAACAATAGCGCTGGCGCAACAATTTCCAACGCTGGCGAGGTCAGAATAAGTGGGGATTTTGACAATTCTGGAACCTCTAGTATCGGATCCTTGGTTACCCTGAATGGCGCTAATGCTCAATCCGTAACTGGAACAAGCCGGTTTTATGGTGTCCTTCAAGTAGATAAATCAGGGGGTGCGGCTACTGTCACAAGCGGTACAACATCCGTTCATGGAATACTTCGTTTAACAGAGGGTTCAATGAATGCAAATAGCAATTTGGTTATTGCCTCCACTCCAACAGAAACAGGGCTTGTTGATGATTTTTCTGACATTAGTTATGATGGTTCACTTACAGGAAACCTGCGTGTTCAACGATACATTTTTTCAGGGGTTGGTGGCTTTCACTATATTGGGTCTGCTGTAAATACCGCTAGCCTAACCGAACTTTCAGAACTCAACCTATATGGTCCAGATGGTGGACAAATTGTGCCTCAACCAGATTGTCATCCAGACAATATTGACGCTACCTCCCCTTACGGTAATCTTTTTGAATGGAGCGAAGCTGGTCCTTTTCTTGTTCCGGGCTGCCTACAATCTGGATGGTTTGTCCGAAGTACGGGAGTTATGACTAACGGAAGGGGTTATGCAGGAATCATCGGGTCGGGGACGCTTGAAATTGGCGGTTCTGTAGGAAACACCTCTGAACTTTCTACTGTTACCTACAGTGGTTTATCAAATACTACTGTAGAAGGAGACGGATGGCATATTGTAAGCAATCCATTTCCATCACCAATGCAATGGTACACACCTCCTGCAGGGTTTGATTCTCAGATTAGCATATGGCAACCTTCTGGTTCTTACAACGGAACCTACCAGCCAGTATTGGCTCATCCTACAAACCCTCTTGCTTTAATAGGTTCTTCTCAAGGGTTTTTTGCGAGAGCTTCTACCGGTCCATCCAGCTTTTCTTTACCTCAAGCTTATAGACGACTAGGGGATCCTGTTTTTTACAAAGAAGATCTTCAAAATACATTCGACATTATTGTTGAAGCGGGTGGGTTTGCTGACAAAACCAGAGTTCGGTTTGGCAATACGGGCGAAACCAACAGTTTTGATTCAATGCATGACGCTAACAAGTTAATGGCACGAGGAGCTCAGCCAACCCTTATGACTCGTCTAAGAGGAGTAGAATATGGGATTAACTCGCTTTCATTAGAAGATCACCCTATGACTGTACCAATGGATTTATACCCAGGGATAAGTGGTGAATTCAAATTCCATGCTGAACATTTGGATCTGTTCACTGTAGAGGCGCACGTTTATTTGGAAGACCTAAAGCTGGACAAAATTCAAGAACTTACAATCAACCCAGTATATGTGTTTAAAGCTGATGAATCGGATGATCCTGATCGATTCCTTTTACACTTTAGACTTGACCATGAGGAGCCATTGTACACGGGAGATAATGTCCTTATGTATACGAACAACAACAGCGCCTACCTCTTTCTGCCAGAACTAAACGGCAAGGCTCAATTACATGTTTACAGTGCATTAGGAAAGCTTGTTTTCCAAACCGCCAATTTAATGGAAGGCAAAAACGAATTCGACTTAAGCCATTTAGCGACTGGTGCTTATGTTTTACGGGCAACTGTAAACGACACACCAATTTCCAGGAAAGTGATTCTATAGAGCATTTAAATCAAGCATTTTATTGAGAGCCCTACACTTGTGTTAGGGCTCTTTCTTTTAATATGGATATTGGACCGAACCATTGGATTTTTGCAGGCGTATTTGCCCTAGTGTTTGTTGTAGGAATTATCTACGCGTATAAAGAAGATATCGCCAAAACACCCAATCTTTTTCAAGGCTCATCAAAATTTTTACTTGCTGTAATTCTATTTCTTATGATTATGGTGGTTGTCAAGATTCTGCATCGCTTAAGCTGATAATATCGCGATTATGAACATGGCATGTTCACAAATGTATTCGTCAATACGTTGTGGTTTGGGTTTTAATAAATATTATTGCATCAAACCACGACACGATGATACTCACTGGATTTCTTTTTGCAGGTGTTTTGATGACATACATCTACTACCTAGTATTGGAGGAGGCCGCTTAAGAAAGCGTTGTTCTAATCCTCTTTAAGGAACTGTTTCTGAAACAGTATTATCATTCCCATGCCAACTGTAATGGCCGAATCTGCCACGTTGAAAATGGCGTTGAAGAATAAGAAATGTCTGTCTCCCCACATTGGAACCCAAGACGGAAAGTGCCCTTCAAACAAAGGGAAGTAAAACATATCTACCACCCTACCGTGTAGAATACCCGCGTAACCTCCTCCTTCAGGAAAAACCGTAGCAACATGCCCATAGCTGTCGGAGAATATCAAACCGTAAAATGTGCTGTCTATAATATTTCCCAAAGCACCAGCAAATACGAGAGACAGCCCAATAATTACAACGTTTGAAGCGCCCTTTTTAGTTACGGAATACAAATAATAGCCAATCGCGGCAACGGCAACAATCCTAAAAAGGCTTAAAGCCAGTTTGCCATAATCTCCCCCAAACTCCATACCGAAGGCCATACCCGCGTTCTCGGTAAAATGAATCATAAACCAATCTGCAATTATATGCTCTTGGCCCAGCGTCATGCTAGTCTTAATCCAAATCTTTAACGCCTGATCGGCTGCAAGAACACTTAATATGATGGCAAGGGCCTTTTTCATTTTATCTAAAAACAAAAGAGGTCGCGAAGACCTCTTTTACAAATTTAATTTCTATCAATAGATCCTTAGCCTTGAGCATTCTTAGCCTCAATGCTTAACGTGGCATGGGGAACGATTCTTAGCCTTTCTTTTGCAATTAACTTTCCAGTTACTCGGCAAACACCGTAGGTTCCGTTTTGAATTCTAATCAAGGCATTACCTAAGCTTTCAACGAATTTCTGTTGGCGGGCAGCCAACTGATTGATTTCTTCTTTTGAAAGAACCTCTGAACCCTCATCCATCAACTTAAACGTTGGAGATGTGTCGTCCGTTCCGTGATCATCTTTATGCGATATCTGATCAACCAAAAGCGTAAGGTCTTCTTTTGCCTTTTCAAGCTTCTCATTAATAATCCCTTTGAACTCTTCTAGCTCGTCTTTTGAATATTTTGTCTTATCTGACATTGTAATGATATTTAGTTCGGTGTGGTAATATTTATCTGCGTTTTAACCTCGCCAACCAGTTCTACTTCAACCGATTCTGGCGAATCTAAAACTGAAACGAGCTCTAAATTCTCCGCTAAAGTTTCAGCGCAAATATATTTAAGATTGTTTGTTACTGCCTTGTTAATATTTGGTTGGTCTAATATGGACAAATTTATTCGGTCCGTAACCTCCAATCCTTTGTCTTTCCTCAGGTTCTGAATACGGTTAACGAGCTCTCTCGCCAACCCTTCTTCTTCTAAGTCGTCCGTTAACTTTAAATCAAGAGCTACAGTAATTCCTGCTTCAGATGCAACTGCCCATCCAGGAATGTCCTTTGATAGGATATCAGCATCTTCAAGAGAAATAGTAACTGCTGCGCCTTCAATGACCAAATCATACGTTCCTGCTGCTTCGAAAGCAGAAATTTCAGCTTGAGATAACTTACTAATCGCGCCAGCGATTTGCTTCATCTGCTTGCCATATTTAGGACCAAGTGTTTTAAAATTGGCCTTGATGCTTTTCTCAATGACACCTGCTGTTTCCTTCAGGTATTCGAGTTCTTTCACGTTTACTTCAGAAAGAATCAAACTTTCAACTGATTTCAGCTGGCGCTCGAATTTTTCATCCAAAATTGGAATCATAACCTTAGCCAATGGCTGGCGAACACGATGCTTTTCCTTCTTGCGAATACTCAGAATCAACGAAGTCGCTTTCTGCGCAATCGCCATTCTTTCTTCAAGGTCAATGTCAATAGCGCCTTGATTTGACTCTGGCATATCAGATAAATGCACCGATTCTGATTTATCTCTGCCAGTTACAGTATTCAAATCCAAGAAGAGTTTATCCGCATAAAATGGAGCAATTGGACTCATCAGTTTTGCCACTGTTTCTAAACAGGTATAAAGTGTTTGGTAAGCCGCAGATTTATCTGGAGAAGGTTCTCCTTTCCAGAATCTTCTTCGGCATAAACGAACGTACCAGTTACTCAGGTTTTCGTTCACAAACTCCTGAATGGCGCGGCCCGCCTTCTTCGGCTCAAACTCCATGTAATGCTCATCAACCTCCGCAATAAGCGAGTTGAGTTTAGACATTACCCAACGGTCAATTTCTGGACGGTTTTCTAACGGAACCTCCGCATCGCTGTAATCGTAGCTATCAATGTTGGCGTAAAGCGCATAGAAACCATAGGTATTATAAAGTGTACCGAAGAATTTACGTTGCGACTCGGCAATTCCATCAGCATCAAACTTCAGGTTGTCCCATGGCTCAGCGTTAGTAGTCATGTACCAACGAGTAGCATCTGGGCCATACTTTTTAATGGTCTCAAAAGCGTCAACTGAATTCCCCAAACGCTTAGACATTTTCTGCCCTTGCTTATCGAGAACAAGACCGTTTGAAACAACATTCT
>JBLHEU010000017.1:0-24150 GCA_047614525.1 Bacteroidia bacterium
GGTAACGGGGATCAGGAGCGAGCACTCGAAAATTTTCTCAAAGCCTTGGAACTGTTTAGAGGATTGGGAAATAATGTTGGAAAGGCAAACACCCTAAACAACATTGGCAACATCTATTATCAGCAGGAAAAATTTGACCAAGCCTTAGAGTTTTACGAGAACTCTCTCGTTATTAGTGAGAAACTTGGCGATAAGAGTTCTATGGCTGGAAAGCTTTCCAATATTGGTGGGGTTTACTTGGTGCTTGGAGACAATGAAAAGGCACTTGAAAGCACAAATAAAGCGCTTGATTTACAAAAACGAATTGGTGACAATCAAGGTCAGATTAGCACACTAAATAACCTAGGTGCTTACTTTAAAGAGTCTGGCGATTTAGATAAAAGTCTCTCGTATTTCTTAGATGCTGAGAAGGTTCAAAAACGCATTGGGGACCATAATTATAGCTCCATCACGCTTACTTCTATCGGTGAGATTTACAAGGAGAAAAAACAGCCGCAACTTGGACTCTCTTATTTAAGAAGGGCACTAAAAGAGGCTAAATCTTACGGAAGTACCGAAGACCAGATTAGCGTTTTCGAAGACTTGTCTCAAACTTATGCCGACTTGGGCGATTTCAAAACTTCTTACGCTTACCAGCAACTGGCTGTTCGTGTTAAAGACAGCCTTGACCGCGTTATAGGAACGCGCGATTTAGCAGAAATGCAGGTGAAGTTTGAGACCGAGCAAAAGCAACGGGAAATTGAACTCTTAGGGAAAGAGAAAGAGGTGCAAGACTTGCGCATGACCAAGCAAATTGCGGTTCGGAATATGGTCATTGCCTTTTCTGTGCTGGCGCTGATAATGCTCTTGTTAATCTATGGTCGTTATCGAAGTAAGAAGAAAGCGAACGAAGCCTTAGATAAAAAGAACCAAGAAATTGAACAGCAGAAGAAGACCGTTGAGGAAAAGAATCACGAAATAACTTCGAGTATTGAGTACGCAAAACGGATTCAGGATGCCATTATGCCATCAATGGATGAGATTCGTTCCGCCCTGCCAAACAGCTTCGTTTACTATCAACCCAAAGGAATTGTAAGTGGTGATTTCTACTGGTTTGCGAAGCAAAAAGACACCAGTTTTATTGCGGCTGTTGATTGCACAGGCCATGGCGTGCCTGGTGCTTTCATGAGCATGATTGGAAACGACCACCTCAACCAAATTGTAAATGTTGAGAAGCTCTCAAAACCAGATGAAGTTCTAAACCGATTACATCACGAAATTCAAGTTACGCTTAAACAAAAGCACGGTGTAACCGATAATCATGATGGAATGGACATTGCGCTTTGCGCGATTAATCATACAGAAAATAAATTGCTCTTTTCCTCCGCCAATCGGTATTTGTATCACATTCGTGAGAACGAATTATCAGAAATAAAAGGCGACCATTTCAATCTTGGTGGCATTATGCACGAAGATGTGAGGCATTACAATCTGCATGAGGTCGACATCCAAAAGGGAGATGTGTTCTACGTTTTCTCAGATGGGGTTTCTGACCAATTTGGAGGCGATAAGTCTAAGAAGTTTGGCTACAAGCGATTAAAAGAGCTTCTAATGAGTCTCCATCAAAAGCCAATGGATGAACAAAAAGACATCTTCGAAAAAACCCTAAAAGATTGGATGGGAGAAGAAGATCAGATTGATGATTTCCTACTTATCGGCATTCGTATTTGAAGCAATTAGAATGAAACTCATAACCACATTTATTCTGCTAATTATAGCTATAGCCGTTTTAGCTCAGGAATATGAATATGTGCCGTTGCCAACTGATAACGCTGTTTGGAGTACGGATTTGTTTAGCTCGGTCGATTGTGGAGAATGGCCTGGGTTATGTTCTCAGGGACAGTATGTTCCTAATGGAGACACACTGATCAACAACATTTCTTACACCATGCTTAGTCCCCGGTTTACGATGGTTTAGTTTCAACCGATTGGCACGTTTGGTCCAGGGAAGATATCAGTCAAAGAAAAGTCTATGCGATATGGCCCAACGGAGACCCAACTCTGACGGAATACCTTGCTTACGACTTTAATCTAGAGGTTGGAGACACAGCATTCGTTCCTTCTCCTAATCAGGTAGGATATGCGTTTCATATCATTTACCAAGTTGATTCAGTAAATGTTGGAGGGGCATTACGAAAAAGGTTTTGGATTGGGAGTGGTGTTCACTCTTGGATAGAAGGAATTGGGGGTTCAGCTGGGCCATTCTTTCCGTATTCTGACTTTGAACATTGGATAAGACTAACTTGTTTTTCGCATGAAAATGAATTGCTTTATTCTAATCCACCATCAATACCACCACGATACTGGCTGATGGAATACCCAAACTACCAATATTGCGACCCAACAGTTGTTGGCATTGAAAACGAACCAGAATCCTCCAAACAGTTTCAAGTTTGGCCAAACCCAACGACAGACTTCATTTCTGTTCGTAGCAACGAAACGTTGAGTTCAGGGAGCATAGTTCGAATTGTAGATGTACTTGGTAAGGTTGTTTACAGTCAATCTGTAAACTTGAACGAATTCCAAGTACCGATGGAGAATCTGCCTGACGGGATTTACACGTTGCTCATTACAGGAGAAATCAATCAGGTTTCAACGCATAGAGTTATCAAACAGTAGAGAGTCTAATCTGCAGCAGAAGGCTGAAGCGTCATCTTCTTGCGCTCAACATAACCAAGAAAGCTTTTGTACGCCTCAGATTCCATGTCCCAAGTAAACCGTTGAGAAAGAAGCTCCATGTAATGGCTCATTTCTTCCGTGTTTGCAGCGTTGTTCAGCTTTAAAACAGCATCGCCAAAATCAGAAGCATTTCCTTTAAACAGGTTTCGGATTATCCCGAATTTCTCGTTCAATGGAATACCAGAACGTAAGTCCTTTAATGGTTCTTTATTAAACTGCCCGGCCAATATCTTCTCATCCTTATCACCGTCTTCTGCCTTGTTTTCGGCAATCATCGGTTCTTTAGCCGCTTTCGCTGGTTCTTCCTTTTCAACAGGCTTTTCGGCCACAGGCTCTTTTGCTGGCTTTGGCTCTTCTTTTTCAGCAGGAACTTCAGTAACTACTTCAGGAGCCTTTTCTACAACTTCTTTCTTCGGTTCTGGCGCAACCTCCACAACTGGTTCTGGAACAACTTCAGCCACTGGCTCTGGCGTTGGTACAACAACTGGTACTGGCTCTACCACGGGTTTTGGAGCAGGCGTCTTCTTGACCGCAACTTTCTTTGCCTGAAGCTTTAGCGCTTTCACTTCATCGTAAAAAGCTCTTACATCTGCCAATAGTGCATCTTTCGCAAGTTCAGAAGGATTTTCACTTAACTCCTGTGCTCGCTCATTCAACTTAATCAACTGCTCTGAAAATGCACTCATTTATTGGGTTTTTTAACGGTAAAGCCTGTCACGCTTTTCTTAGATTTGTATTGCTCCTGAAGGCGCCAAAAGTAAGCATCTAAAGACCGCAATCAAGGGAATGTTCTTAGAGAATTCAAGGCATAAAACAAGTAAGAAAGGCTGGATAGAAGTTATCTGCGGCTCCATGTTTTCGGGTAAAACCGAAGAGCTAATCAGAAGGCTGAAACGTGCTCAATTCGCAAAGCAGAGGGTGGAAATTTTCAAACCTGCGGTGGATACTCGGTACGATCAAACCGAAGTTGTTTCGCACGATTCAAACGCTATTCAATCTACGCCCGTTCCAAACTCATCCAACATTCTCATTTTGGCAGATGATGTAGAAGTAGTTGGCATTGATGAAGCTCAGTTTTTCGATATGGGATTGGTTGATGTCTGCAACCAGCTAGCTGGAAGAGGCGTTCGTGTAATAATTGCTGGTTTGGATATGGATTATCTCGGAAAGCCATTCGGACCGATTCCAAACCTGTTGGCCACAGCCGAATACGTTACAAAGGTTCACGCTATTTGCATGCATTGTGGCGAGTTGGCCAACCATTCCTTCCGCTTTTCTGATGAGGATAGCCTTGTGGCATTGGGAGAAAAGGACAGTTACGAACCTCTGTGCCGAGCTTGTTACGCCAAGGCGTTAGCTGCCCAATCCAATCAACCCAAGGCTAAAAAGGGGAAATAGATGGGCGAACTGGAAACGCTTAGAGGTATTGCCGCGGCCCTCGAGGTGTCTTGTCCATTCGAGTTTCAAGACGTTTTTATAAAGGAATTAGCCATTGACAGTCGCAAGGTTGTTCTACCTGCTCAATCTTTGTTTTTTGCCATTACTGGCGATAGACATGATGGGCATAACTTCATTGAACCGCTGTACGAAAAAGGCGTTAGGGCTTTTGTTGTGGCAAGCGATTATCCAGCATCCGAGAAACTAGACGATGCCTTCTTTATTCGGGTTGATGATCCGCTAGCGGCACTGCAAACCGTTGCCGCAAGTAAGCGCGCACAATACAGCTATCCGCTCATTGGAATTACCGGGAGTAACGGCAAAACCATTGTGAAAGAGTGGCTTTATCAACTGCTTGATGCCACCTATAATATTATACGTAGCCCGAAGAGTTACAATTCTCAGGTTGGGGTTCCGTTGTCTGTTTGGCGGATGAAATCGGAGCATAATTTAGCCATTATTGAGTCGGGTATTTCCATGCCTGGTGAGATGATTAAGCTGGAGCGCATTATTCGTCCAACCATTGGAATCTTTACTAATCTGGGTCAGGCACACGATGAAAACTTCACCGATGCTAACCAAAAGGCCAGAGAGAAGTTAGACCTGTTTCAGAATGTGGATACACTTATCTACTGCAAGGACTATTTGGTAATTCAGGAAGAGCTTAACCAATACCCTTTTGAGTCTAGTCCAAAGTTTTTTTCGTGGAGCAGAAAAACGGGGGCTGATTTGCAAATAGGGCGTACCGAAAAGAAGGCGGGGCTGACGGAGATTCAAGGAATTTACAAGCATAATTTCATTCGTATTGCTATTCCGTTTACAGATGCAGCATCCATTGAAAATGCTATTCACTGCTGGGCAACCATGCTTCATTTGGGCATAGAAAATGCTGAAATAGCGAAGTGGATGGAGTTACTAGCGCCTGTAGCCATGCGCTTGGAGTTGAAGGAAGGCATCAATGATTGTTCTGTAATAAACGATAGCTACAACTCGGATTTACAGTCGATTTCTATTGCCTTAGACTTCCTTCAGCAACAGCACCAACACCCTAAAAAGACGCTGGTTCTTTCAGATATTCTTCAGACAGGAAGACCAGATAATGAGCTTTACGCAGAGGTGGCTCAGCTGATTAAAGAGAAGAAAGTTGACCGAGTTATTGGTATTGGAAAACACATCTCCAGCCAAGCTGAACAGTTTGATAAATCGAGTGAATTCTTTGATGATACTCAAGCATTTTTAGATGCTTATCAGCATGATAAGTTTGACAACGAAACCATTTTACTGAAAGGTGCACGCAGCTTCCGCTTTGAAGCCATCAGTACGATTATTCAGCATAAATCACATCAAACCGTACTAGAAATTAACCTAGGGGCGATGATTCATAACCTCAACCTCATTCGTTCTTTACTAAAGCCAGAAACCAAGTTAATGGCCATGGTAAAGGCCTTCGGTTACGGTTCTGGTAGCTTCGAAATTGCCAACGTATTACAGTTTCATCATGTAGATTATTTAGCTGTTGCTTATGCTGACGAAGGCATTGAATTACGCAAGGCTGGAATCTCGCTTCCTATCATGGTTATCAGTCCGGAGGAAAAGAGTTTTGACACCATGATTCAGTACGGATTGGAACCTGAGATATTCAGCGTTCGGTCTTTACAATTGTTGGAGAGTGCAGTAAAGCGAAAAGGGCAATTAGAGTCTCCGGTTCAAGTTCATATCAAGCTAAATACAGGAATGAATCGGCTTGGCTTTTCTGAGCGAGACATTAACGGACTTGTGGTTAGAGTGAAGAACAATCCGCAGTTACAGATTGCGTCTGTTTTCTCTCATCTCGCAACCAGCGAAGACGAAAGTGAAGACGCTTTTACCCGTCAACAGATTGCGCAGTTTGAAAAGATGAGCAATACGATTATTTCGCTTTTCGATTATCCAATTACGCGGCACATTTGCAATTCGTTTGGTATTATTCGTTTCCCAGAAGCGCAGTATGACATGGTTCGGTTGGGTATTAGCCTTTATGGCGTGGCGCCCGAAAGTCCGATTAAGAATAAGTTGCGACATGTGAGTACCCTTCGCACTACCATCACCCAAATGCACTCGCTCAAAGCTGGCGATACAGTGGGTTACGGACGTGCAGAGAAAGTCACAAACGAAATGCGCTCGGCAACCTTGCCAATTGGTTATGCTGATGGGTTAAGTCGGAAAAACGGAAACCGACAAGGAAGCGTTCTTATCAACGGTCATCGTGCTCCAATAATCGGCAACGTGTGCATGGATATGTGCATGGTTGACGTGAGTGGTATTCCATGTAAAGAAGGTGATGACGTCATCATTTTTGGAGAAGGCTACCCGATTGAAGAGTTTGCCAAAAACTCGGAAACGATCTCTTACGAAGTGCTTACCAATGTTTCTGCTCGCGTTAAGCGGGTTTACTTTCAGGAATAGGTCCTTAGGCACCCGTAATTAGGCGCAAAAAATCGGAACCTTTTACCCCGCTACAACGTACCGCAACGTCTGTTGCATTCCTTCTGTAGTTGCACGTATTAGATAGATGCCAGCTGATAGGTTGGTTGTACTGTAAGTAATGGCTTGGCCTTGGGTGGCTTTGCTGTTGTGTATTACATCAATCAGTTTACCGTCTGCTGCAAAGAGTTGTACGTCAAGAACTGAACCTGAAAGCTCATTTACTTTCAGCTGTATGTTATCTCCGTTTAGGGAGGAAACTAGTTGTATTAGTTCTGGCTCTGCCTCTACACCATCTTGTACAGAAAGAGCAGAAGGGCTCATAATCCAATCTGTAATATTAGAAGCCGTTGGGCTCACAAAACTTGAATGATGCGCTACCCAATGGCCTGCTTCATCTATTAGATACTTGTTGAAATTCCAAGAAACGGGTGCATTAGCAACACCATTAAGCTCTGCTTCTTGCAGCCAGCGGTAAACAGGTGCGGTATCTGCTTCTATAGCCACTATGCGCGACATCATTGGAAACGTTATTCCATAAGTGTCTTCACAGAATTCTAGAATAGTAGAGTCACTACCTGGTTCTTGGTTGTCAAAATCGTTACAAGGAAACCCAATAATCTCGAAATCATATTGTTGATACTGGTCATACAGGTCCTGTAAAACCTCAAATTGAGGTGTGAAGTTGCAGAGGCTTGCCGTATTAACGACCATCACCTTTTTTCCGTGGAAATCAGACAAGTTGACGCTGTTTCCTTCTATATCGCGAACAGTAAAATCGTGGAACGTTTGCGTTTGTGCTAAAGCAACACTTGCGGTAATAAAAAGGACAAAAAGAGATAGCAGTTTTTTCATGGGGATGGTTGTAAGCAGTAATGATGTGCTGTAAAAGTACTACTTAAACAGGCTGGGGCGTGTGGGGCTTTGGTGGTTAGAAAAGCAAGATGAGTTGACTGACAGATTGCTTCGTTCCTCGCAATGACGGTTTGCGGAGCTGGCGCTGTGCCCTTCATTGCGGACTTCTCGATACAATTCTCGTTCCTCGAATCACTCGAATTGACTGGAGAAAATAGGCTTATGCTGTGCTCTTCAACCCGCTCAGGGTACGGCCTTCACTGGGAGTCCGTTTTTAATCCTTCTTAAGGATATAGTTGGTAATGAAGAACTGTACGTAAGGAGGAACTTCCTTTTCCTGATAGAATCGTCCAAAGTTCTCTTGTGATATCACAAACTGATTGGTGGTTTGTAAATCGATGCCAGCAAAAACGGTTGTATCAGCAAGAATGGCGTTGTAATAATCCATTGCCTTCTTGGTTTTCTTAAACCCGTTTACAAAGATGAGGTCTTCTGTTGGCGAGAATTGCAGGTTCTTGATGGTTAGTGTTTCTTGAGAAAAGAACTCACTATTAAAGTTAGATACGCGGCCTTTCATTTCAGAAACATCAGGCAAATTGGTTACCACAATGGCGTAATAATGATTGGCTTCTTTATCTAGCAGGTATACTTCTGACGAGATTGCCTTAACCTCTTCTTCTTTGCTTTCTTCTTTTCCTTGCTCTGTTTTGGTGGCTTCGCCTTCTTGAGATTCGTCCTCTAACGTTTCTCCCATTAGACCTTTCACGTACTCCAATAAATCCTCTGCTCGTGGCTTTTCTGGTGCTGCGGTATACTTGGCAATATAATCCTCCAAGGCTTTTCGGTACACGGCCAGCTTTTCGGTGGCTCCTATTGCCATTACTTTAAGCAGCGCAAACTTGGATAGAATGTCGTCATCATTAAACTTGGTGAGGGCGCTATCGGCAGCTTCAATCACACGTTCATATTCTTGCGCTTCAAAGTTTGTGAAAGCCATATCATACATCTGCCCGAGCTTACCACGCATTATCTCAAGCTTCTCTAAGTATTTTGGGTCGCGTAGAATTTTAGCGTACTCAGAGTCTGGGAAGTCTCTAAAAATCTTGTTCGCATAATCTTGTGCTTTTAGCTCATCGCCCACTGCTTTGTGCAAGCGATACAATTGGTAAAAGGTTTCGAGGTTCCACTTTCCGTTAGGATAACGTCTAAGCAATTCTTCAAACGACTCTGTTGCACGTTGATTCTCTGAAAGCTGCTCTTTATAAATGGTTCCTAAATCGTACAAGGCATCCTGAATTTGAAGGTTTGCGCTATCTCGTGCTCCCTCTGTTTTTGGAATGTCTTTTTTGTAGAATTCTGGGTCGAGAAGCTGGGCGGTGGTAGCCTGGGTGGTATCACCACCACCTTCTTCATCCATAATCTGATTTACATTGGTGCTCCGTTTGCTTTTACGTCTCCAATTATCTTCTCGTTTTCTATCTCCCCATTTCTGGCGGAAGTCATTTGCTCCAAAGCTGAGGGCTGTGGTGTTATAGAAGTACCAACCTGACCCGGTTGTGGCTAGTCCGCCTGAGGTTTGGTTAAGCTGATTGAGCTGCTGCTGTTGCGAAGGCTTATTGGCTTCTTCAAACAAGCGCTCTTCCTCCGCTTCTGCAAGAGTTTCAATCATCTCGGCCAAATAGGAATCTAACTCCAAATCAGACATGTTACTAAGCTCCAGCAGGCTGTCTTGTAAAGCAATAACCTTAATGTTCTTCACCAACTCAGCCAAACTCTGTTGTCTTGCTTGTACTCTTGAATACTGTTTATGCGCAACAGGCAGAATGGCTAATGAGCTATCGTAATAAGCCGAAGCGTTTTCGTACTCTGGTTTATCAAAGTAGAGGTCGGCAATGGTGTAATACGAAATTGCCTTTTGTGTGATATTCTTCGTTGTGGCTGCAACCGATTTCTTCAAATAACCGAGGGCTAGGTCTTTCTCGCCTTCATCTAAAGCAATGTCTCCTAGGGCGTAATAAATACGGTCGAAGTAATCGGTGTTCTTATCGTCCTTGGCCATCTTTATGAGCTCCTTCTTAATCACTCCGATATCGCCAGATTCTGCACTTGCCAATAACGCCCGATTAATACGCGCGTTGAATTCCATCACGTAAGGGACGTTTTTCTTGAGCACCTTGGCGAAGTAATAAGCTGCGCTGTCTGTATTGTTAATCTCTTCGTAAAGCTGCGCTAGTATGTAGGTGTAACGCGCTTTGCTCTTACGTTGCTTAGTGGCGTCAATTGCCAGAATTAGCTGGTCTTTTGCTTGTTCAAAATCACCTTTCTTGATGTAGTAATCGGCTTTAACAGCAGCCAATTCTGCTAATTTCTTTTTAGGGAATTTCTTCTCCTCTTCAAGCAATAGAATAATCTTCTCACCATCTTTGAAACGAGCCAATTCTGTGTTTACACGTATCAACCACAGGTAACCATCAAATCTAATTTGGTTCTTCTTGTACTGCTTAACCACATAGCTGAACATCTCCAAGGCCAACACATAATCGCGCTTATAGAAATGCGCCTTGCCTATTAGCATGTAAGAGTCGTCTATGCTGGCAACATATTCCTTGCCTTTAATAAGCATAGAGTGCTTGGCAATGGTTAACGAGGCCTTCTCTATGCCACGGTCCATATCGCCATAAACCGATTTTGCCGATTCTGATGTTCCTACCGGAAACACATCAAGAATTTCCTCATAGTTGTCGCTGTGGCTTTTCTCGAGTTTGTCAACTCCGGCCTTCATTGCCTCTTTGCCGTTCCAATAAACGTTGTACTTGGCCGTGACGTTATGAAAACCTCGGCTCAGGAAATTTTTCTTCTTGGTAGAACAACCCGCCAAGAGAACAAGCCCAAAGGCCAGAAAAACGAATGGTATATAACGGTTGATTCTCTTCAAAACAGTATGCGCACACCTCGTAACTGAGGAAGCGCAAAAATATTTCATTTTAGTTAGAACCTATCTCAAAAATATCCTTTGGCCTCCTAACGTCTTTTTCTGCCCATATTTCGTTGCAGAAAGCCTCAAGTAGCTAAGGCTATCATCGGTTTCAGCGCCTAATCTGGTAAGCAAATAGTACGTTCTCATCAACAAAAACATTTTCGGGACAGGTTCTGAAAGAAGTCTTCAATTAATTGGAGCTTCTAAAGCGAAGTCAAAGGTAACATCCTTTTATTCCGATATTTGGGAAAATCATGATGGCCAAGAAGAAGGAGAAAGGGAATTTACGAAACCGACTGCGAGTAAAATATCGCTTGGTTATTATGAATGAGGAGACGTTTAAAGAACGCGCTAGCCTCTTACTTACTCCGCTTAACGTGATTATTGTTGGTGGCTCTGTTGCCATTTTTCTCATTGTATTTGTCACATACCTCATTGCGTTTACTCCTTTGCGGGAATATATTCCGGGTTATGCAGATACCAACCTGCGGAATCAGGTTTACGCAAACACGCTTAGAGCAGATTCGCTAGAGCGTGAGTTGGCAATGAAAGACCTCTACCTAGAGAACATTAACATGCTTATTGCGGGCGAAACCCCAGAACAGCAAACTCAAGAGCCTGATACAACCAAGGATTATTCTGCCATAGAGTTCAACAACTCTAAGCAAGACTCTCTGATGCGCGAAATGGTTGAAGAGGAGGAACGCTACAACATTCAGAACCTACAACTGGGCGTAAAGACTGCTGTTGAAAGCAACATTCAGAACCTGTTTTTCTTTGCGCCTATTAAAGGAGATGTTACTTCTGGTTTTGACAATAAGACCAAGCATTACGCGGTTGATGTGGTTACCAAAGAGAACGAACCGATTAAGGCTACGCTAGACGGAACGGTTATTCTTTCTACTTGGACCTATGATGCTGGGCATGTAATTGCCATTCAGCATTCGAGTAATCTGACTTCTTTCTATAAACACTGTTCGGTTTTACTGAAAAAACCAGGCGCTTCTATTAAGGCCGGGGAAGTAATTGCTGTTGTCGGTAATTCTGGTGAGCTAACTACTGGGCCTCATCTCCACTTCGAGCTTTGGTTCAATGGACGGCCTGTTAATCCGCAGGATTATATCGTTTTTTGAAAACAAAAAAGGCCGCTAATAGCGGCCTTTTTAACTCAAAACGATAGTTAGTAAATCTTAGTCTTCGCTCGTAACAGCGGCACCCAAATACTCTCTGTTCATACGAGCGATGTTCTCCAAAGAAATTCCTTTAGGGCATTCTACTTCGCAAGCCCCGGTGTTGGTGCAGTTTCCGAATCCTTCTTCGTCCATCTGCTTAACCATGTTAAGTACTCGTCTCTTGGACTCAACCTTTCCTTGCGGTAGCAATGAAAACTGAGAAACCTTGGCCGATACAAAAAGCATAGCAGATGAGTTCTTACAGGAAGCTACACATGCTCCACAACCAATGCACGTAGCGGCATCAAACGCTTTATCAGCATCAGCCTTCGGAATTGGCAATGCGTTAGCGTCTTGTGTGTTTCCAGATGTGTTTACAGAAACATAACCACCGGCTTGCTGAATGCGGTCGAAAGCGCTTCTATCAACTATTAGGTCTTTAATAACTGGAAATGCAGCAGCTCTGAAAGGTTCAATATAGATAGTCTCGCCATCCTTGAATGAGCGCATGTGCAATTGGCAAGTAGTAACAAGTCGACCAGGTCCGTGCGCTTCTCCGTTGATGTACAACGAACAAGACCCACAAATTCCTTCGCGACAATCGTGATCAAAAGCAATCGGGTTTTTCCCTCCTTCAATTAGGTCGTTATTGGCCATATCAAGCATCTCCAAGAAGGATGAGTCGGGCGAAACTTCTTTAATTCCGTATGTTTCTATCGATCCTTTTGCTTTTCCGTCTTTCTGTCTCCAGACTTTGAGTGTAAGATTCATGTCTCTCGGATTTGTTATTTATAACTACGCTGTTTCAATTCGATATCGTTAAACTCCAGCTCTTCTTTGTGAAGTTTCGATTCGCTTGGATCTCCTGTCCATTCCCAAGCAGATACGAATGCGTAGTTCTTATCGTCACGCTTGGCTTCTCCTTTTTGCTCACCGTCTAGTTCTACAGACTCTTCACGGAAGTGGCCTCCACAGCTTTCGTTTCTTTCTAAAGCATCTTTTGCGAAAAGCTCTCCCAACTCTATGAAATCAGCTACTCGGCCTGCCTTCTCCAACTCAGAGTTCATCTCATTAACTCCCCCAGGTATACGAACATCTGCCCAGAATTCCTCGCGGATTTTCTTAATCTCCGCCATCGCTTCGTTTAGGCCTTCGGTATTTCGTGCCATTCCAACCTTATTCCACATGATTTTCCCCAATCGTTTGTGAAAATGGTCTACCGACTTGGTTCCCTTGATACTGACGAGCTTCTCTAACCGTTCTTTAACGTCTTTTTCTGCAGCCTCAAACTCTGGGGTATCTGTCGGTATTTTACCTGTGCTAATCTCGTGCGCCAAATAATCTCCAACGGTGTAAGGAAGAACGAAATATCCGTCTGCCAAACCTTGCATGAGTGCCGATGCCCCCAATCTGTTTGCTCCGTGGTCTGAGAAGTTCGCTTCTCCAGCGCAGTAGCAACCCGGAATGGTTGTCATCAAGTTGTAATCAACCCAAACACCACCCATTGTGTAGTGAACCGCTGGGTAAATCATCATTGGCGTTTTGTACGGATTCTGATCAACAATTTTCTCGTACATCTGGAAGAGGTTACCATACTTGGTCTCAACTACTTTCTCTCCTAACGCACGAATCTGCTCTGGAGTCGGATCGTGAAGGCCGCTTATGAGTGCTTCCGTAGTTCCATAGCGCATAAATGCAGCACTAAAATCGAGATAAACAGCTTCGCCTGTAGCATTTACCCCATAACCAGCATCGCAACGCTCTTTAGCTGCTCTTGACGCCACATCACGTGGAACAAGGTTACCGAATGCTGGGTAACGTCTTTCCAAGAAATAGTCGCGGTTTTCTTCTGTTAACTCTGTTGGCTTGCGGTTTCCTTCGCGGATTGCTTTGGCATCCTCTAAATTTTTAGGAACCCAAATTCTACCATCGTTTCTCAACGACTCAGACATCAATGTCAATTTAGACTGATGATCTCCAGAACGTGGAATACACGTTGGGTGAATTTGCGTGTAGCAAGGGTTTGCGAAATACGCTCCTTTTTTGTGGATTTTCCATCCAGCAGTAACGTTAGAACCCATTGCATTTGTGCTCAAGTAAAATACGTTTCCGTAACCTCCACTTGCAATAATAACAGCATGTGCCGAGTGCCTTTCAATCTCACCGGTAATCAAGTTACGAGCAATAATCCCTCTTGCTTTTCCATTAACCAAAACAACATCCAACATTTCATGTCGGTTGTTCATTTCAATCTTGCCTTTGGCAATCTGACGGTTCATGGCAGAGTAGGCCCCTAACAACAATTGCTGCCCTGTTTGCCCTTTTGCGTAGAACGTTCTTGATACAAGAACACCACCGAAAGAACGATTATCTAAAAGGCCACCGTAATCTCTTGCAAACGGAACACCTTGAGCAACACATTGGTCAATAATATTAGCAGAAACCTCCGCCAAACGATAAACATTAGCTTCTCTAGAACGATAATCACCACCTTTTACGGTATCGTAGAACAAACGGTAAGTAGAATCTCCATCATTCTGATAATTCTTTGCCGCATTAATTCCACCCTGAGCCGCAATAGAGTGTGCTCTTCGTGGACTATCCTGATAGCAAAAGGCTTTTACGTTGTAGCCCATTTCTGCAAGCGATGCAGAAGCAGCTCCACCTGCAAGCCCTGTTCCGACAACGATAATATCGATGTGGCGCTTGTTCGCTGGATTTACAACGTTAATAGCGTTTTTATGGTTGGTCCATTTATCCTTTATAGGACCGGAAGGTATCTTGGCATCCAATGACATGGGCTGAAGATTTTATTGTGTAATGAAGTGATAAACCGCTACGAAAACGAATCCTAGTGGCACAACAACAGCATAAACGTTAGATATTTTTTTGATAACTGGTGTGTACTTACGATGGTTGAAACCTACCGATTGAAATGCCGACTGAAATCCGTGCAGTAAGTGTAGAGAAAGGAAAACAAAAGACAGAACATAAATACCAACTCGAAGGGGGTCGTGGAACTTCTCGTGAAGCTCAATCCAGTAACGCATACCACTTTCGGAGTTTGCTGGGTTTATCAAACCTGACATATCCCCTTGAGCATATTTAACAGTCATTTCGTGCACCCAAAAATCATAAAGGTGAAGACCCAAGAACAACATAATTGTAATGCCACTAATAATCATATTACGACTCATCCAAGATGAATTTTCGCCTCCTTTGTTCATAGCATACTTGATGGGACGCGCAGCTCTGTTTTTTAATTCTAAAACAAAACCCATCACCAGGTGAAAAATGACACCGAACATCAATACTGGTTGAAGAACAAACTGCACGAGTGGGTTTGTTCCCATAAAATGCGATGTTGAGTTAAACGCATCTTCGCTTACCACAGATATCATGTTGATGGTAAGGTGCTGAAGAAGAAAAATCAGTAAGAAAAAGGCCGATAAGGCCATTGCAAACTTTCTAACAATTGAACTGGACATTAGGTCTGGTTTTATAGTTGAAACCCACGTAGACTGGGCAATTCCGCGCAAATGTAATACCAGATCATCTAAGGGTAAGTCTTACAATTTATTTAGAACGGTTCTTAATAGTACCTATCCTCTTTTGCTACGATACTTGAATAACATACTTTTGGAGAACAAGTTCAAAATATGAGATACGATAGAATTGATGCCGAGCTATTTGTTCAGAATAGAAAAAACTTTATTGAAGGTATTGTACCCCAGAGTGTAACTGTTTTTAATAGCAACGATGTGATGCCAACCAACGCGGATGGCACCATGAAATTCAAGCAAAACAGTGACTTATTTTACTTGTCTGGAGTTGACCAAGAAGAATCTATTTTGGTTTTAGCGCCAAATGCGCGAGAAGAGAAGCATCGCGAAGTCTTGTTCTTAAAAGAGACCAATGAAACCATCGCTATTTGGGAAGGCGCTAAGTTGAATGTAGAACAAGCCCGACAAGTTTCTGGTGTTCAGACGGTTTATTGGCTAACTGATTTCAATCGTATTTTCAATTCGTTGGTAAATGAAGCTTCTCATATTTACTTGAATTCGAATGAGCACGGTCGTGCAACTATTGAAGTAGAAACACGCGATGCTCGATTTGTGAAGTGGTGCATGGATAAATATCCGTTACACAAATTTAGAAGGTGCGCTCCTGTTATGGAACGGCTTCGTGCTGTGAAATCTAAAATGGAAGTCCTACAACTTCAAGAGGCTTGCAACATTACCGAGAAAGGCTTTAGACGCCTGTTGAAAACCGTAAAACCAGGCGTTTGGGAGTATGAATTAGAAGCAGAGTTGATTCATGAGTTCATTAGCAACCGCGCTCAAGGGTTTGCTTACGAGCCTATTATAGCTTCGGGAAAAAGCTCTTGTGTTTTACATTACACAGACAACAATAAGCAGTGTAAAGAAGGCGATATTCTTCTGCTTGATATTGGCGCTGAATACGCTAATTACGATGCAGATTTATCGAGGACAATTCCTGTGAATGGTAAATACAGCAAACGACAAAAAGAAGTTTACAACGCAGTTCTTAGGGTTCAAAAAGCCTCTATAGAAATGCTCAAGCCGGGAACTATACTTCAGAAATATCATACAGAAGTTGGTTTGCTCATGCAAGATGAACTCTTAAAGTTGAAGTTGATTGATAAGACAGACATCAAAAATCAAGACCCAAAATGGCCTGCTTTTAAGAGGTATTTCATGCACGGAACTAGCCACTTCCTAGGACTAGACACGCACGATGTAGGTAATTGGGACATCCCGATGCAAGAGGGGAATGTGTTTACTTGTGAGCCTGGAATTTACATTCAGGAAGAGGGTATAGGTGTGCGTATTGAAGACGACATCTTACTTACCAAGAAAGGGAACACCAATCTTATGAAGAACATCCCGAGGGAGGCTGAAGAGATTGAGGAGTTGATGAATTCGTAGTCTCACCCAGAGACTTTAGAGCAAATTAAGAATTAACCCCACATCTGCGGCATCCACCTGAGGCGGAGAATTGAGCGGTTCCTCCTTCAAAAGGAGGTGTCGAGGAACGAGACGGGGGGTTTGTTTAAACATTTAGAATGACAAGAAAACTATTAATGATACCAGGGCCGATTGAATTCGACTCGACTGTGATGGAGAAAATGGGCCAACCGACTTTAAGTCATGTGGCGCCTGCGTTTATTCAATCCTTCGGACGCGCTTTAGAGATGATGCGTGAGGTTTGGCTCGCTCCAAGCGGACAACCATTTATTGTAGCTGGTTCGGGAACCCTCGCCATGGATATGGCTGGAGCAAACTTGATTGAAACCGGAGATAATGTATTGGTTGTTTCCACAGGTTATTTCGGAGAGCGTTATGCTGAATTATTGAAACGATATGGTGCTAATGTCACTTTCCTGCAATCTGAAGTTGGGGGTGTTGTTCCTCTTGAGAAAGTTGAGGCTGAATTAGCTTCAGGCAATTACAAGCTGATGACTTTCACACATGTTGACACATCTACCAGTGTTTTGGTTGATGCAAAAGCAATGGGTGCTTTGGCTCAGAAATACAATGTGCTGAGCATTTTGGATGGTGTTTGTTCTGTTGCTGGAGAAGAAATTAGACAAGAAGAATGGGGAATTGATGTGGTTGTAACGGCTTCGCAAAAAGCAGTTGGCGTTCCTCCGGGACTGGCACTTTTAGTGGCTTCTGAAAAAGCCATGAATGTTTGGAAGAACAGAAAAACACCTGTCGGGAATTACTACTGCGATTGGAGTTTATGGCTACCTATTATGCAAGCTTATGAGGGAAGAAAGCCCTCTTATTTTGCTACGCCACCTGTCAACCTTATTCAAGCATTAGAAAGAAGTTTAGAACTCATTCTTGAAGAAGGAATGGACGCTCGTTTTGCGAGACACAAGCAACTTGCACAGAAGTTTAGAGATGAAATGAGTGCGCTTGGAATGGGATTCATTCCCAAATCGGAAGTTGTTCAGGCAAATACACTCACCGCGCCATATTACCCAAAGGGCGTTAACGGTGGAGAGTTTCTTGGTGGTGTTGGTGCCGCTGGAGTAATTATAGCTGGCGGTTTATTGCCATCTCACAAAACGCTTTACTTCCGCGTTGGACATATGGGGATTGTGAATGATGAACACATTGAACAAACAGTTTCTGCCATCAAACAATCATTGGGTAAATAAAAAGGGCCGCTAGTTGCGGCCCTTTTTTATTCTGCTAAACAAAGATGCCTAATCCGCACCTTCCGTTAATTCAATCTTAATCATCATGTCTTTCTTGCCTTTAATATAGGTCTCAAGTAAAAACAGGTTATCAGAAACATTGAATATTCGAGAAGTGTTAAACTGATGAAGTTTAATGCCTTGAAGGTCTCTCACGTCTAAAATATTGTGCTTCTCAATTTCTCCTGACCCATCATTCACCTTATAAGCAGTAAGGAATCCTCCGGCCCCATCTTTGTGTGGAACTGGAGCCTTTGCAACAGTTAGGTTGGCGTTTTTAACGTTGTCTAAGAACATAACGTAATGGCTGTCTTCACTACGGATGTACTTAACACCCATACCGCCTTTTCCTCTAAGTCCAGCCTGATTTTTAGGCAGTTTCTTCATCCACTTAAGCGTCCCGTCTGGGTTGATTTTAGTGGCAACAACATTTGAGAAGTGATAAACCATCTGTTGTTTTGGTCCGTAGAACTCGTTTCTGGCGTAAGCTCGTTCCCCTATTATGAGAACACTTCCGTCTTTTTCAACATTGAACTCCAACAATTTCAAATCAGGAATACCAGCTTTCCCTTGTTTTTCTCTTTTGTCGTTTTTGTTCTTCTCTCTACCCGTCCTGTATTGATTGATAAAGTCAATGTCGAATTCGTAATCAAATGCATCTACAACTTCTCCCTCCGGAGTAAACTTGAAGAAGTAAATTCCGTTAGTGTTGAACACTAAAGCTCCCCCTCCGAAATTAAACTTGAACTCAATACCTGTAGCATAAAATGCCACACAGGCAATATTTCCCTCGTCATCTTCACGTAAATCAAATTTTTGGAAAACCAGGTCCTTGTTGATGTCTAATGGCTTAGTAGAAAAGTCATTTTCTGTTATCGTCATCAGCTCAACCGACTTAGACTCTCTTACCAACGCCAACATGTAAGCTGTACCATCACTTGCAACGGTATAAGCAAGATTGTTCATCTCCTTTTCGGTGTACGGCATTTTCTGCTCTTTACCCCAAAGTTTGTTTAGCTTGTTATCAAACACGTAGAATCCTAGCTCATCATAATTTTCAGAGTCTTTTCTTGATGCCGGCTTCAATCTGTATCTGATTAGAATCTTAGACCCATCAAAAGATGAGATTACTTCAAACTTGTTAGCTCTTGGTGGACCGAAGCTGAACATTTGAACTGTCCCGAAAGATGCGACAGCACCGACAACTGGTCTATCTGTGGTAAAAAGTGTTGTGAGCTTGCCCATGGATAAATCGTCAGGGTTAATCTCTCGGGCCGATACGGTGAAGGTTTTTGATTTTTTGTTGTACGCTTCAGATATGAAGTAAATATGACCTTCAACTTGTAGAATTTCCTGCTCCTTGGTGTACTTCGGGAAATCCTCGTGGACTTCTCTGGCTACTTCCTTTTTTGTAGCAATATCAAACTTCTGCAGTGTAACAACACCGCCTCTGGTCTTAACCGAAAGACTTTGATCATTTCCAACACTGAAGTATTTTTTACTTCCAGCATCAACAACACCATAAGGAGATGTTCTTGAAACCTTAAAATCTTTGGATAATTTCTGTGCCCAAATGGTGCTACAGAGCGACACCATGAGTGCCGTTAAAATTAAATTCTTCATAAATCTAGGGTTTGGTTAAAGCACAATAGTAAGGAATAGCATTGTGAGCCCAATAATGATTCCCCAAAAATTTTAATGGTCGTCTATTACTTGTACTTATCCATTAACTTATCCATATCTACATCGTTATATAGCTGTTCGCAGTCTTCGATAAGACCTCCTTTCTTCGAGCGTCCACATCCCGTAAAGAAGTAAATAACACCTACGTTAATATCCCACATTCCATCATCCCATTTCGGATTACCACGGGTGCTAACATCATCAATGTAATCGGTAATGGTCCAATGGTAAAGGACCTCGCCTTTCAGTGCCCACTGGCAATTGATTTGCCACTTCACCCCAGCTCCTGTTGGAATTGCAAGTGACCAATTTGAATAATTAACCCGCTCTGCTGCGAGTTCTCGTAGAATATTCCCGTTCTGCTTTGGCTCAAAATGCAACGCTCCAACACCGGCAGTTATGTATGGTAGTACTTTCCACTTATCATTTGGCAAAATGTCAAACGTTCCTCTTAATCCAATTTCATGAATAAGCGTTTGAAACCCAAGGCCTCTTGCTTGGCGGAACTGGGAAGAAGCAAACTCATCGCTTCCTATCAATTCTCCAATGGTATAATTCAACTGCAGACCCCACCGCCTAGTTATGTTCCAGTGTAACCCAGCATTGGCAGTCCAACGAATAGTTTTAGCGTGGGGCCAAGGGTTTTCTTGGAGGTCTCCAGCATAACACATAGTTCCACCACCAACAAATACACCCAGCTTACCTTGAGAAAAAGCGTCTTGTCCGATAAACAAACCGGAAACGAGTGTGATTATTAAAAGCGTTCTATTCATGGTTGGTGGATCAATTACAGAACGGGCTGGTGTAGGGCTTAGTATGTACTTTTGACCGCTTCACAAAGCTAGCTTGTTTAACACCATAAAATATAAGGACGCCAATGTGGTTTACTCACAAAGTGGCGGTGGACAAACCCTCGTTCTGCTACATGGTTTTTTAGAAGATAAAAGTATGTGGGCTCATTTTGCTGATGAATTACGTTCTGACTTTTGCGTAATAACACCAGATTTACTTGGTCAGGGCGAAACGGGGAATGTTGGTTATGTGCACAGCATGGAAGAAATGGCAGATGCTGTTTACGCTGTTTTAGAAGAAGAAGAGGTAGGGAATTGCACTGTTGTTGGCCATTCAATGGGGGGATATGTAGCCCTCGCGTTAGCAGAAAAATACCCTGAAAAGGTTTCTGGCTTGGTGTTGTTTCATTCAACCGCTTATGCAGATTCTGAGGAAAGAAAAAAAGACCGAGAACGAGTAATTAGTCTAGTGAAGAGAAGTAAATCCGTTTACATCAAAACCGTAATTCCCTCTTTGTTTGCCGATGAATGGAGAAAGAATTCAAAAACTGAAATTCAAGATTTAATTGAAATAGCAAACGGCTATTCTGACCAAGGAATTATTGCCAATATTAGAGGGATGATGGATAGAAAAAGCCGAGCGCATGTTATGGCGGATGGTAACTTTCCTAAGTTGATTATTCACGGTGCATTAGACCCCGTTATCTCAATATCAGACATAGAAACCATGGCCGATTTGAACTCAAACATATCGTTGCGTGTTATTAAAGGGGTTGCGCACATGGGTCATCTTGAGGCAAAAGGCGAAGTGCTTTCCATTTTGAAAAACTTCTGTAAGAACTAATGGCAGAAGAGCTTCAAATATCATCTTCCGTTTCTGGAGAACAGAAATACATTGATTTGATTCCCCAACTAAAATATTTGGTTGATGATGAGCTATCGCTGATTGCCATAATTGATGTTGACAGTGATAAATTGGATGATTTTAGTGCTGTTGACGTAGGGGGCTTGGAAAACGCAAGTCAAATTATTAGCCTGCTTTTCAAATGAGGAAAGCGTTAATGATAGTAACACTCTTCTGCTTTTGGGGTTGCGCCCAGCAGGTGGCGCCAACAGGTGGTCAGAAAGACGTTGCTCCGCCCAAAATACTTAGTGAGTTTCCTGCAAACCTCTCTACCAGTTTTTCTGCAAAAGAGGTGGTGGTTTCTTTCGATGAATTTATTCAACTTAAAAACACGGCAGAGCAAGTGGTTATTTCTCCGCCCATACTTAAAGCGCCAAGTTATTTGCTCAAGAAAAAATCTTTGGTCATAAAATTTGATCAAGAACTTGCCGAAAACACCACCTATACCATCAATTTCGGAGAGGCTATTAGGGATAACAACGAAGGGAACATTTTAAGCAATTACACCTATGTTTTTAGTACTGGTTTGCACCTAGATAGTATGGAAGTAAAAGGGATGGTGAGAGACGCCTTAACTGACGAGCCGATAAAAGATGCAGTTGTTATGTTGTACAAAAGCAACTTAGATTCTCTGCCGTTAGATACAATTCCAAACTATTTTACAAGGTCTACCGAAACGGGTTCATTCCACATTAAGAATATTGGTAATCAGCCCTACAAGATTTTTGCCCTAAAGGATGAAAACACCAATTATAAATTTGACGTTCCCGAGGAACAAATTGGCTTTTTAGATACGATGGTTTTACCCTTCTCGGCACCAAAACCAGTTAAGGTTGATTCCGCTCAGGTAGATTCTGCGATTACAAAATTAGACCCCCCTCTTATTACTAGTTATGAAATGAAGATGTTCTTCGAAGAAGACACAACTCAGTTTTTGAAGAAGTCTTATTGCGACCATTTTGGAAAACTGGTATTCGTTTACAACCGACCAGTCTCAGATTTTACCATCCAATTAGAGGATGTGCCATTTAAAAGCCAATGGAACATCAAAGATTTTAGTGCGCACCGAGATTCAATAACCATTTGGACTACTGGAATTGTACCCGACACCATGAGGCTAATTCTCAATGCAGATAAAGCTAGAATTGATACCACGGAGCTTGTAATGAAACCTCGGGCCGACAATATTGAGACAAAATCCAAATCGAAAGGCGGTGGTAGAAAAAAGAAGAAGGAGGCCTTTGCATTAACCGCACATACCATTCCTTCTAATGGTAGAAGTCCAAAACCAAATCGCACAATTTCTCTGGTTTGGAATCACCCAATTATTAGCACAGATTTATCCAGGATTAAGCTTTATAAAGATTCTGTTAGAGTGAATTACGACATTGTTTCTACCGATACCGCCCTTCGGGTTTTTGACATTATTCATGATTGGCAAAAGAATAGCAAGTACCGGCTACTTGTACAGGATAGCGCCTTCAGCGACATCTATAATCTTTGGAGTGATACCGTTGATTTTTCATTTGTTGGAACAGACCAGAAATCGTACGGTGAGTTGAGCCTAAAAATTTCTGATACCCCTGAAAGCCAAATCGTGGTTGAATTGCTTGAAGCTGGGAGAGGTTCAAGCATTGAAAAACGGCTTACCAACCAAAAAGGAATCGTCAAATTTGAAGGCCTAAACCCAGGGAAATATTCAATAAGGGTAACTCGAGATTTAAATAATAATGGACGTTGGGACTCTGGGCGATATTCCGAAAAACTCCAGCCAGAACCTATTCAAACGATTGAAAACGATGCCGAGGTGAGATCAAACTGGGAACTAGAGCTTGAGTGGAACCCCAACGAGTAGAAATCAAAAATCTCCAAGTTTAACCGCTACAAACAACGAATGAAAAAACTTGTGCCGTTTATCATCTTATGTCTAATAGCGCTGCTTTCGGTTGGTCAGGAAGCTGAGGCGCCTGATGAAATAAAGAAGAAGAAAAAAAAGCCGCCACGCAAGGAGAGGTTGCTTGTAAATATGAATTTCGATTACTGGCTCTTTACCCCCTCTACAATTGAGCCAAAATGGTTCGCTTCTAGAGGTGTTGATATTGCTATTCTTTACGACCAAGTAATTGCCAGAAGCAACTTTAGTGCTGCCTTAGGGTTGGGGTTCAATTCGCATAACATTCACATAGAGAGTTTTCCGATTGAGTATGAAATTGAATCTGGTGGAACGTACACACACTTAAATTCAAGTTTCTTTAAAGACAAAAAGGTCATTGTAAATAAACTCTCTACAAACTTTGTTGATGTTCCTATTGAAATTCGGTTTCGGTCTAACCCAAGAAAAAACGGAAAGCGTATCGCTGCATCGGTTGGTTTTAAACTAGGCTGGTTGGTTCAAAGCCACACAAAAACCAAGACCGACCAAGACTTGTACTTCAATGGAGTTAACTTCAGAAACAAAGTAAAAACCTACGACATTCCCAACCTCACAAAATTTAGATATGGCGTTACAGCTCGGGTTGGTTATGCCAAATTCTATTTAAACTTTTTCTATTCTTTAACGCCCCTTTTTCTTGAAGGAAGAGGAACTTCAGCGGTTCCCATTTCAGTTGGCATTGGTTATAGCCCACTTTAGCCTCCTTAATCGTAAGGTTTAACACGGTAACTCAATAGAATTCGACTAAAAGATTACTGTTACCCAGCCCTATTCTATCAGGCACACTATCTCCTAGTTCTGTCAAAGTCGAATCAACCGGGCCCTTCGCGAAGAAGCTAAGTCGAGGTCGTTTAACGGTAAAACCGAACAGCTTACAGATATGTTTCATAAGTTTGTAGATTAAGTGGTAATTCACATAATTTCTCTTCTCATGAAAAGAATCCTTACTCTCCTCTTATCAATATCTCTTTTTCCATTGCTGGGCACT
>JBLHEU010000018.1:0-23713 GCA_047614525.1 Bacteroidia bacterium
TTGTGTGGGTGGAAGTGTAGCAAACTGGTCAGTGGGGTTTAATTACCAGGCTTCTTCTTGTAATGGCTCGACTAATTTTCTGCCTTCATATCAGAGTTTAAGTGGTGCAACGCTAAGAGCAAGTAATGCAGGTTCTGATTTTGCCCTGCTAGAATGGGATAATGTTCCACCCGCTAATTACGGTGTCTTTTATGCCGGATGGTCTAACCTAAATCAGTCATCTACTGAAAGTACATGTATTCATCATCCTTCTGGAGATTTAAAGAAAATTAGCAGAGATAATGGTACGGTAAGCAACTCTACCTATTCTGGAGCAACAACTTGGCAAGTTGGTGCTTGGGAACAAGGTACAACGGAACCTGGCTCATCTGGTTCACCATTGTTTGACCAAAACAAGAGAATTACAGGTCAATTGTATGGTGGAGGAGCTTCCTGCTTTAATATCGGTGCTTCAGACTATTACGGTAAATTTTCTACCTCCTGGGATGGAAATAATTCAGCTTCTAGACTTAGAGATTGGTTAGATCCAGCTAACAGTGGAACAACAACGGTTGATGGCTATGACCCCAACACTCCAACAATTAGTTATGATGCTCAGTTAATTAGTATCGATAATCCTACTGCGGGTAGTGCTATTTGCGAATCTTCTATAGCACCAACACTTACTATCAAAAACAATGGAGGGGTAACTCTAACTTCTGTTACTGTCGGTTACACTATTAACGGAAACCCAAGTTCAACTACTTGGACAGGCTCCCTTGCTACAGGTTCTTCAGCGAGTTTCACACTTCCAGCAATTGCTTTAAACGCAGGTACCAACACATTAACGGTAACACTTTCTAATCCAAACAATCAATCTGATGGCGATAACGGAAACAACGCTGCCTCGGTAACATTTAGCTCTGTGAGCGGTGATACTTTTGTTACCCTGGTTCTTAATACTGATGATTATGGTTCTGAGACTACTTGGACACTCTCTGAAAATGGCGGAGGTACTATTGCTAGCGGAGGACCTTACGCAGATGCCAATTTGCAGATTGAAGAAGAACTTTGTGTACAATCAGGCGAGTGCTACACCTTTACCATTTTTGATTCTTTTGATGACGGAATTTGCTGTTACACAGGAACACAAAATCCAAATTATCAAGATGGAAACTATTCTTTGGGCGATGCTGATGATATTCTCATTTATACGGGTTCTGAGTTTGGATCCAGTGAGGCTACTAACTTCTGTGTACCCGCCTCAGTATCAGATTGTGATGCTCTATTCGATCCATTTGAAGCCAATGCATCGGCATATAGGTTATATCCTAGTGATAACGGAGGTTATATCGCAGGCTCTAATAGTTTCGGAGACCTAACGAAAGCGCAGGAGTTTTCTGCCCCAAGTCAGCCTTCAGAAATAACAGGTTTCATTGCATGGATAGCTGCGAAAACCGATGATGGTGGAGTGGATGTGGTAGCAAACCTTTATGCCATGGATGGAGCTGGAACCGCTGCAAACGGAGCCACAAATAGCGCACCAGGAACCATTCTTGCCTCTGGTACCGCGCCACTAGCACGTGTAGATACTTCTGGCTTTTTTACTCAATTCAATTTTAACACACCCGTGAGTGTAAGTTCCAATTACGCGGTAGGCTTGAACTTCACCAATTTTGGTAATAATGATGTTATCGGTATTGTAACTAACACAGATGGCGATGCTGGCGGAAACGAACTTGCTTGGGAAGCTTGGGCTAGTGGCGATTGGTACACTATGAATGCTGCTTGGAATACAGCTTCTGATGGAGACTTCGACTTAGCATTATTCCCAATAGTTTGTCCTCAGAATGTAACTGGAATTGAAGATTTAAGTGATTACTTCACGTTATTCCCTAATCCGAATAACGGACAGTTTGCTGTAGTTAACTCAGCATTATTTAATGGCAACTTAGAAATCTACAATACGATGGGACAGTCAGTTTTCAGCGCAGCACTTTTTGGTCAGCCAGCCATTAACTGCGATATAGCTAGTCGTAAAGCTGGTATTTATCTAATTCAGATAACATCAGACAATGGAACTTGGACAAGCAGAGTAGTGAAAAACTAAAAAGCACCCAATTTTAAGAAACGGAGGATACTCGCAAGATTATCCTCCGTTTTTTTATTCAATTAATTGGGCCGATTCTTTTCCGATGGATGTACCTATAGCAACACCCATTCCTCCTAAACGTACTGCGCACGAAACGTTATCAGATAACTGCTTTACAATTGTATTCTTGGTTTTTCCAACACCCATAACACCTGCCCACCTGTGTTCAATTTTATATTCTGAAGAAGGCAAAATCATGCTTTTCAAGAACTGATCTAGTTTGTTTTGTATTTGATTAGTTACTTCTAAACTGTCGTTTGTTTCTCCAGCAATATCCAAATCCCTGCCACCTCCAAAAAGAACCCGTTTACCAACATTTCTGAAGTAATAGAATCCTTCATTCATGTGAAAAGTGCCTTTCATCTTTAAGGAATCAATTTCTGATGTAATTAAAACTTGAGCTCTGGCAGGTTTTACATCCAGATTAGGTAGAATTCTTGAAGCAAAACCATTTGTGGCCACATGCATTTTTTTACAGTTTAATGCCAGCCCATTTGTAAACTGAACATGCACAGAATTTACAGTGTCCGTAAACTCCATCACTTCCATTCCGTTTAAGAGAATAACACCAAGATTATTGGCCAATGCAACCAAAGCATTCATCATGTTCCCCGTGTCAATGGCTCCTTCATGATGGTTAACAATGAGATGCTCAACGCTCGTAAATCCAAATTCATAAATTCGGTTATCCACGGTAGAGTAGGTGTTTTTTAGCCTCAATCGAGCCTCAAGCTGTTTGTTGGCTTCTGGAATAAAAGCCAAACACTTATTGTACAAGTTTTCGTCTTCTGGCCTGAATATTTCAAAACCACCGCAAGCTTCATAATCTAGGTTTATATCGCCAACCAGCGACCGTAACTCTCGCAATCCACTTAGTCTTTTTTCAATTAAATTGTATACTTCTTGTTCGGATGAATTTCCCAGGTCAGACAAAATTTCACTCGGACTTCCAAAACAGGCAAACCCTGCATTTTTCGTGCTAGCACCAGAAGGAAGAATTCCTTTCTCCACTATTAAAACACGTTTTTTTGGATAGCGCTTTTTGTAAAAAATGGCAGTTGTAAGACCAACAATTCCACTTCCAATAACAAGCAGGTCTATATTTTGCAGATACTGCTTAATTTCCCAATAGCTTACGCTAGGTGGGTAGTTGAAATTGTCCATTCTTAAATCGTTCTTAGGTAAAGTATATCAAAAGTGAAACAAAAAGCTCAGATTTCGGTAATACCAATCTTAAGCGCAAATTTGTGCACCTGATGATAGTGAGAAGACTGATAAATACGGGACTGGTTACTTTACTGCTAATCAGCTTTGTTTCGTTTCAAGTTAATGCCCAAGATAAAGGGCTAAACATTACGGGTTCCATAAAAGAGGGCTGGAAGGGCTTGGAGGGTACCAAACTCACATTGACCAAAAATGGCTCGGTAGACGAAACTTTCATCACTACAAGCAACGGTAAATTTGAATTCTTTTTTGAAGTGAACGCCAGTTATATGCTGGACGTGAGTAAGTCTGGTTACGTTGGTAAAAAGATTGAATTCAATACAGATGTTCCAGATGATTTTATGCTCGTTTTGGAATTTGATTTTATTGTAGAATTATTCCAAGATCAGTCTGGTCTTAACAAAGCAATTTTTTCCAATCCCGTTGCAAAAATTCAGTACAGTAAAAGGCATAATGAGTTCGATTATGACCTCGATTACACCATGGAATTTCAGAAGCAGGAAGAGGAAGTTTTTAGAGAGCTTGAGAAACTGAATGAAGAAAAGTATTTAGAAGAAGAACAACTGCGAAAGGATGCAGAGAAATTAGCAAAAGGGCAAGCCAAAGAAATACTGGCTGCTCAAAAATCAGAAGCAACTGCGGAAAAGGCTCGCCTTGTAGAGGAACAAAAGCAGCGTAAGGTTGCTGAAGCAGAGTCTTCTAGAATTGCTCAAGAAGCACTAGCTGAGGCGAAAGCTGAAAGAGAAGCTGAGGAAGCGCGTATTGCTGAAGAAGAAAGGACAAAGAAAGAGGCAGAAGTTGCTCTAGCTAAACAAGAAGAAGAAAAGAAAACAGTTGCAACGGATTACAAACGCTTAATTAAGGAAGCCAAATCGGCCGAAGCAACCCAAGATTATGGAGAGGCAAAAGAGATTTTTGCCGATGCAGCCAGGCTGAAACCAGAGGAATCTGAACCGGAAATCAGGATTTCTGCTATTGATGAGGTTTTGGAGAGGTTGACCCGCGAACGCAAAGAGGAGGATGAAAGAAATAGTAAAATCAATACTCTCTTAGATGAAGGAATTGCATTGCAGAAAACAGGGAGTTTAGAAGATGCGCAAGCTAAATATGAAGACGCACTTAATCTTGATACAGCAAATGACGAGGCGATAGAGCGGATAGCGGAAATTGCTGGAATTCTGAAAGGAATTCAAGAGGAGAAAAATCTTCTTGCTAAAACCGAAAACGACTTTGCTCAACTTTTATCTGATGGAGGCAGTTTACAATCCTCCTCAAAATTCACGGAGGCGAAATCTAAATTTGAGTGGGCTCTCGCCCTAGGGTTTGATAATACTGCAGCTCAAAAACGAATTGATGAGGTTCTTTCTCAAATAAAGCAACAAGAGGAAAAACAAAAAGAGGAGCAAGAACTCACGCAACGATTCGAATCGTTTTATGATAAAGGTGTTGACTTGCTCGCCAAGGGAAAGTTAGATCAAGCAAAAAATCAGTTTACTGAAGCTTCGAACATCAAACCAGAAAATCAGGAACCGAAGGACAGAATTGCAGAAATTGAAGGACAAATATTGGCTGCTGCAAAGCAGAAAGAAGAAGAAGATAAAAGATCTGCTGAACTGTCAGCACTTTTAGCTTTGGCAAAGGAGCGGTTCAAACTAAAGGACTATCCAAGCGCCCTTGCAGCGTACCAACAGCTAATGGAACTTGATCCAGATAATCTGGAAGCTGGAAATAAGATAAATGAGATTGAGGGAATCCTGGCTAAGCAAGAAGATGAAAAACGTGCAGCTGAGGAATTAGCAAAGAAAGTAGAGGAAGAACGTCTTAAAGCGGAAACGGAAGCGGCTGTACAGTTGGAGCAAGAAAGAGTAGCAGAGGAATTTCGCATTAAAGCAAAGCAAGAATTAGAAGCAGAGCGCTTAGCGGCTGAAGAGGTAAAGCAAGTAGAGGAGGCAGAACAAACTCGCCTAGCTGAATTAGCTCAAAAGGAAAAAGAAGAACAAGAGGCGCTACTAGCGCAGCAAAAAGCAGATGACGAAAAACGTGCTGCTGAGGAATCAGCAAAACAAGAGGAGGATAAGAGGCTGCAGGCGGAGGTAAAAGCTGCTAGTCAATTAGAACAACAACGCCTTGCTGCCGAAGCACAAATTGAAAAAGAACAGGAATTAGAAGCCAAACGATTGGCTGAAGAGCAAGCGAGGCTTGAACAAGAAGCTCTTTTAGCTAAGAAAAAAGAAGAGGGAACTTTAAAATCTGAGGAGTTACGATTTGCTGAGGAAGCAAAGGCCGAAGCCAAAAGATTGGCTGATTTAGCTAATGCTGAAGAGCTAGCTGCAGAAAAAGAGGGTCTTGCAGCCGAGCAACAATTAAAGGAAGAGGAAGAAGCACGGTTAGCTGCCGAAGAACAAGCACTTATTGAAGAGCAATTTAGATTGGCCGAAGTGCTACGCCAGAAGGCGGAGGCAGAAGCTTTAGCAACAGCCGAGCTTTCCAAAGTTAAGGCAGAGGAAGACCGTCAGAAATCGGAGGAGCAAAAAAGAGTAGGAGAAGAAAATAAAAAGTTGCTTGAAGAAGAGGCTTTGAAATTGGCCGCTGAAGAAGAAGAAAAGAGACTCGCAGCTGTTAGGTTGCAAGAAGAAAAGCGGAGAGCTCAGCTTACCGAAGAAAAGCGATTAGCTGATGAGGCCCGAAAGCTTAAAGAGCAGGAATCCATCCTAAAATCAGCGGAGCAAAAAAGAATAGAGCAAGGGCAAACTGCATTAGCTGTAGAGGCTAAAAGAAAAGCACAAGAGCTAACAGAAACAAGGAGAAAAGAGGAGGAAGGGCGACTTGCCAAGCAACGTGAACTGGAAGAGTTAGAACTTCAGTCTACAGCTAAAAAGGAACGTCAAAGATTAGATAAGGAACAAGATGCGCTTGCAGAAGCGGAAGCGGACCAAATGGCTCAAGAAGCACAAAACATATTGGCTCATGAAAAATCTTGGAGGGAAAGTCGCATGAAGGCCGAGGTTGAAGCGAAACTGAAGAAAGAATTCCAAGACGAATTGGATGAAGATATAAGAGAAAAGCAAAATTCTGATCAGTCAGAAGCATCGGCAGAAGCTGAATTTGATCGAGAACGTGAATTGAAGCAACGAAGAAGAGAACAAGAGCGAGCTCAAAAAATGGCAATGATTGAGGCTCGTAAGCGAAAAGAACAAGAGGCTTGGGAAGTACGCGAAGCCGAATTGGCAAGGAAAAATGAGGAGATGCAGCTGGCTGAAAAAGCTCGTGCTGCAAAAATGGAAAGAGAAAAACTGGAGCAAGAACAAGATTTAGCTTTAAAAACAGAGCATGTTAAAATTGCTGCCGATAAAAATGCGGAGCGTGCAGCCGATTTAGAGCAAAGACGTTTAATAGAGGAGGAAAAACGAAGTCGCCAAGTTGCCTTGGCAGATGAATGGAAACAAATGAGGGAGGCTGCGGAGAATGAGCGCTTGGAAGTACAACGTATCGCTGATGCTTATAAAATAGCACGCGCTGCCACGGAGAAGATCGATTTATTAAGGTCTGAGGAAGACGCAAGAATCCGAAGGGAAGTAGAAATTGCTGATGCAGGAAAATCAGCACAAAACAAAGCAGCGTTTGAAGAACGAATGCGAATTGAATCCTCGGAAGCTCGAAGAAAAGAAGTCGCTTTAAAGGAAGAAAACTTCAGAAATAAGAAGGAATTTGAGAAGAAAGCCAAAGAGTCGGCTCAGAGCACTGTAGACGCGGATAAGGAAGCTTACGAAGCTGAGGTGCGAACACGGTTGAAAGGAGAATATGCTGAAAAGCGTGAAGAAATATATGCTCGCGATTCCAACAAGCCAGCCTCAGTTATGCTAGCTAAACCAACTCAATTTCAGATGAACCTTTCTGATAATTACCCAATGGGTGTAACTGAAGAGTCTGAGTTAAAGCAGAATCGCGAGGTTAAAAGGCTCATCGTCAAAAGAACGGAAGGTGTTGCCAACCAGTATAGCCGTGTTAAGTGGAACTGGGGAGGTATTTACTACTTCAAAAACGAGCAAAGCACCAGCAAACAGATTTATGATCTGGAAACTGAGTGGTAGTTAATCGTAAACTTTGAAGGTTCTTGTCTCAGAATCATTTGATATTCTGATCAATTTAATTCCTGCAATATTTGGTTGATCAATTACCAAGTTGGAGTTTCCTTTTAAAGCAGCATGATAAGTTATTCTTCCTGTTACGTCTAATACTTCTAGTTGGAAGTTAACCGAAGTTGGATTTGTAATTACGTGTGTTCCATTATTAGACACAATTGTCAGCTTATTAACTAACGAAGTTTCAATCGTAAGCGGGTTGCTCGCAACCTCTAAAACCGTAGTATCAGTACCACAGGCTGAATAAGCAATGTGAGTAACCTCAAAAAAATTACCTGTAGAATAAGTATGAACAGGGTTTTCTAAACTTGAGGTTTGACCATCGCCAAAATCCCATAAATAGCTTGTTGAATTATCCGAATTTGAGCTGAATTCGACAATGAACGCACTGTAATAATCATAAGCCGCTTCAGAATTAACATCAGCATGACCAATATTCCAAGTGCTTAGACTGTCAAGAACAACATCTTCGGCTAATTGCTGAAGTACTACAGCATCAGTTTCGCCAATTGTGGAATAGTACTCTATTCCCACTGGCGACTTTTTCAGAATGGTGGCGTAAAAAACGCAAGCGTTTAAGTAGGTTCCCCAAGCACTTGGATGACTTCCATCATTGGCATAAAGCCCAGTAAAAAACTGAGTGTTATTAAGCGCCATTTGTTGCCAAGCCGCCCCACAAGGACCAACCGTTACATCATTGTCAAAGGTCATTTGTAAATAAGCGTTTCTCAACCTTTCTTGCATTCCCTCGTAGGTGCAAAGCGCAGGAAACCCAGCACAGTTAGATTGGTCTCCGTCTCTTCTACCCCAAGTCATAAAGAAAACAGGTTCAGAACATTCGTAGTTAGACCGAATGGAGTCAACCAATATCTCAGCATAAGGGAACACCTCTGCCGCCACTTGAGCATCACCAAAAGACGGCATCTGACTTTGCTCTTGCAGCACCACAAAGTCCCAATCTCTACTTGCAATCTTACTCAAAGAAGTAGCGTTAGTAGAATGCCCATTAAGTGTATAACCTCCAGGTGTATTAGAATCGTAAATTAGCGTGTCACCACCCTCAAGAGCAAGGTTGTAAAGTGTGGCAGGAAGGTTTTGAGTGTTTGTGTAACTATTTCCAAGAAACAGCACAGAAGTCTCTTGAGAGAAGACGGCATAAATGGTAATAAGACTTACAAGCGTTGTGAGTGTAAAGTTTCTCATGTTGATGGTGTGTTAAATTTTCAGTCATTCTATTGACGGAGTAACTTAGAAATGGAGGCGTGCCTTTGGAGTTGTGGCAAAAGATGCAAACTCCGACTCCATGTATTTGTAGTAACCGGCAATGCCAATCATAGCGGCATTATCGGTGCAGTATTCAAACTTAGGAATGTGGTCATTAATACCCTTCTCCTTTGCTAGCGACATAAATCGAGAACGTAATTCGCTATTGGCAGAAACTCCACCGGCCAAAGCAATGTCTTTCACACCAAATTGGTCTATCGCAACCACCATTTTTGATAAAAGATAAGTCACCAGATGGCTTTGGTATGAAGCGCAGATGTGGTTTAGATTTTCCTTGATGAATTCAGGATCCAACCTCATCTCCCTCTGTAAATGATACAGGAATGAAGTTTTAATTCCGCTAAAACTGTAATCTAAGCCTACTATTTGAGGAGTGGCATACGTGAACTTTTCCGAATCACCAGTTACAGCCAATTTATCTACAACTGGCCCGCCCGGATAACCGAGATTCAAAATTTTTGCTGCTTTGTCAAACGCTTCTCCAGCTGCATCATCAATTGTTTTTCCAACCACCTTCATTTGTATCGGAGATTCTACCAAAACAATCTGCGTATGACCACCGCTTACGGTAAGATTAAGGAATGGGAATTGTGGCTCAGTACTTTTTTCATCAGCAATAAAATGAGCCAAAATGTGCCCTTGCATATGATTCACAGCGATTAGCGGAATTCCTAACGAAAGCGACAGTGTTTTGGCAAATGAACCACCAACCAGCAAACTCCCCAACAAACCTGGCCCTTCTGTAAAAGCAATTGCTGTCAGTTCAGATTTTGAAACACCTGCCTTTTTAAGTGCTGCTTCCACAACAGGAACAATGTTTTTTTGATGCTCTCGCGATGCCAATTCTGGAACAACTCCACCGTATTGGTGATGTACATCTTGATTGGCCACAACGTTAGATAAAACACGCTTCCCGTGTAGAATAGCCGCAGAAGTATCATCGCAAGATGACTCAATGGCTAAAATTAAAGGAGGGTTAACCTCGGCATCGTTATTGTCTACCTTTGCTGGCAAGGGTTTCAGAGGTCTATGATTTTCAAAAGTATCAAAAAAGCATTCACTTGGCTGGGCATCCTAGCGTTCTTTTTGGTGCTTATTATTGGGGGCGGATATCTCGCGCTAAGAAGCCCAAGAGTTCAAACAAAAATCACGCAATACATAGCTGGTTACCTCTCTGATGAACTGAAAACCGAAGTCTCGGTAAGAGGCGTAGATATCGGTTTTTTTAACCGCGTGATACTAGAAGGTTTATATGTAGAGGATTTGAAAGGTGATACACTGGCTCATCTTAATCGCTTGCATTTGGGTGTTAATTATCTGGGAATTGAGAGTCATGAAATTCACTTAGGAAAAGTTCGAATTGATGACCTGAAATTTTATCTGCATAAGTATGAAGGCGATGAAAAATTGAGTGTCCAGTTTTTGATTGACTATTTCAAACCACCCGCAGACACAGCAGAAGTTCCTGTTTGGAACGTTTTCTCCAAAGAGTTAGAGCTCCGAAATGCATCTTTTCAGCTTCGAAATCATTACGCTAATCAGACTAATGTTGGTATAGATTATAAAGATTTAGATGTTAGAAAAATCAATCTAAACGTTCAAGAAATTAGGATTGATGGAGATACAGTTTTTGGAAACGTTACCAAGTTAAACTGCTATGAAAACCGTGGCTTTTTCCTGAAAGCTTTCAAGGGTAAAGCAAAGGTTAGTCCCATAGAATTGCTTGTGCAAAATCTAGAAATACAAACTGCCCGAAGCGATGTAAAGCTTGATCTTCATTACACTTATAATACTTGGTTAGATTATAAAAGCTTCATTGCAAATGTTAGAATGGAGTACGAGTTTGAGAACTCGGTTGTCGATTTAAAGGACGTTGCATTTTTTGCTAAAAGGTTAAATGGTTTAGACGAACGAGTTACCATTTCTGGCCATGTTTATGGTCGTGTCAATTCGCTTAACGCGAGAGATTTGAAAATGTCTTTTGGGAACAAAACGATGCTCGAAGGAGACATTGATTTAGACGGATTACCCAACATACAAGAAACCTTTGTTCACTTTAATCTCAAGCAGTTAAAAACCCACTACACAGATTTAATTGGTATTCCGTTACCACCTTTTACTGAGGATAAAAAGCTGAAGTTGCCTAGAAACATGGCTAATCTTGGGACCCTAGATTTTAAGGGCTCTTTTACAGGGTTTGTCAACGATTTTGTTGCCTTCGGGAAACTGAAGACAGCAATAGGTCAAATTAGCACTGATATTTCGCTGAAACAGAATGCCGTTTCCGGAAAGCTGGCGTACAACGGTGAATTGCAATCTTTCAAATTTGATGTCGGCAAATTCCTGGAGGAAGATAAAATTGGCAAAGTTTCCTTAGACGCTAAGATTACGGGTACGGGCCTGACCAAAACAGATATTAGTGCCGTGCTAGTTGGTAATGTGGAATCAGCAGAGCTGGTTGGTTATGATTATCGGAACATTGAAGTAAATGGTGAGTTTGAGCGTAGCATGTTTACTGGAGACGTAACGGTGCAAGACACCAATTTGACATTGGTTTTTAGAGGAGGGTTTGACCTAAGCCAAGGTTTACCTCAGTTCAATTTTCATGCAGACGTGGTTCATGCAAACTTGTACGAACTGAACCTACTGCGTGAGCGAGAAAGCGCTACCGTAACCGGTGTGGTAGATGTTGATTTTACAGGGAATGACATAGATAATTTGCTTGGAGAAATTGAAGTAAGCAACGCAACTTACCAGCAGCTAGGAGACTCCTTGTATCGAGTAGATCGGTTTGCTCTTAATGTGGCAAAGGAAGAAGACATTAAAACACTCAAACTGCGCTCAGGGATTGTAGACGCTGACTTTAACGGCATCTTCAATTTTAAAAGTATCCCGCTTGCGGTTAATAACCTTTTGCAAAAACACTTACCAAGTTATGCAGGAGGTTTTAAGCACTTTGATGCAGATAAGGCGCTAGAATTTGAATTTAATATAGACTTGAATAATACGGCAATTCTTAGCTATTTCTTGGCCAAAGAATTGGTGGTTTCTGACAGTTCTAGTTTCATTGGTAATTACTCTTCTCTTAAAAATGAGATTTACCTCCATGGAGATTTGCAAACTGTAAATTATAAGGGTTTTAAGGCTAATCAAGTTCAAATTCAGGTAGAAAACCCGGGAAAGGAATTCCAACTAAGCGTTGGGTCCGAAAGAGTAAATATTACCGATAGTATCTATTTGTCAGACTTCGAAATTTCCTCTTACACATTTAATGATAGTCTTGGATTGGAAGTTAAGTGGGATAACAAGACCAAAATTGAGAATGCAGCATTAATTAAAGGTGTAGCATCGTTTCCGAAGAATGAGGAGGTTAGCTTTCATCTTGAACCATCTAAGATTACTGTGGCAGGTTTGGACTGGGAAGTCGCAGAAGGAAACTTGATAAGGGTTGATACAAACGCTATTGACTTTAGCAATTTTCGATTTCTTAATAAGACGCAGTCCATTGGCTTAAATGGTAGCATATCTAAAGACCCCAACTCTAAATTAAAGGTCAGGCTGAAAGACTTTGACCTTACCAATTTCAATATTGCAACTAGACGGTCGGGATTAAAATTGGACGGAAGAGTTTCCGGAAACGCTCAGGTTTCGGGTGTTTATGATGAATTGTTTTTGACCAACCAGCTAACAGTAGATTCTCTGGTTTTGAACGATGTTTTGATAGGTTCGGGAGAGCTAAATAACACTTGGATTCCATCAACCAAAAGCATTCAAGTATTTGGTCTTTTTAAAAGAGGCGATAAAACGAGTTTAAGCATAGTAGGAGAGTTTTTGCCAGGGAATGATCGTAAGCAAAATTTCAACTTAAAAGCTTCGGTAGATCGAATTCCTCTATCTCTTTTCGACCCTTACGTTAAGAAGGTGCTTTCAGATGTAAAAGGAATAGCTAAAGCCGATCTGACCTTAAAAGGAAAGCTAAAGTCGCCTCAGCTTTCCGGGTATGTTGTGCTGCAAGAAGCAGATATGTTGGTCACTTATTTGAATACTAGATTTAGAGTAAACGATACGGTTCAAGTAAGGAATGATGGGTTTTACTTTGATGACTTAACCGCCTTAGACGAGGCAGGCAACGAAGGAAAAATAAATGGTTGGGTAAAGCATGAAGGTTTTAAAAACCTCAGGTTTGACGCTAAGCTGCAAGCTGTAGATTTTTTATCGCTGAACACAAATTCGGCAATGAATAGCTTGTATTACGGAAAGGCATATGGTTCTGGGCAAGTGAGGTTTTTTGGAGTGCCGAAAGACATGCATCTAGAATTGGCAATGAAAACCGAGCGCGGCACGCGATTTTACATTCCGTTATTTGGTGCTAAAAACATTAACGAAAGTGAGTTCATCACGTTTGTAAAACCGAAAGGGGTTAATAATCAAATTGAGTTGGATGATAAGTTTCAGGTAAGCTTTAAAAACCTCACGCTAGACATGGATATTGAGGTTACTTCTGACGCAGAGGTACAATTGATTTTTGACCCTGCCGTGGGGGATATTATCAAAGGCAAGGGAGATGGGGATCTTGCGCTTTCGCTTGATAAGGCTGGTAATTTTAAGATGTTTGGAGACTACTACATCAAAAAGGGTGAATACCTATTTACACTTCAGAATATTATCAATAAGAAGTTCTTGATAAAGCAAGGCGGAACGATAAATTGGAGTGGTGACCCTTATCAAGCATTGGTGAATATTGAGGCTTCATACGGTGTTCGTACTTCGCTTTATGATTTAATGTACCCAGACACTACAAATGACAGCTACAAAAAGCGAATTCAAGTAGATTGTTTACTTCGATTAACAGACAATTTGCTCAACCCAAATATTGCTTTTGATATTGACTTGCCAAACACCGATGAAAGCACCAAAACTGAGGTGAGAAATAAGATTGGAGTTGGTAATGTCCAAGAAATGAACCGACAGATTTTTGGGCTTTTGGTACTGAATAGATTCTTTCCAACTGAGGATCAGAATCAAGCCTTGCAACAAGCAGGTGGCTTTCTTAGATCAAGCACATCTGAGATGATATCCAACCAGCTAAGTAGTTGGTTGTCAAAGATTAGTAACGACTTTGATATCGGATTAAATTATCGTCCTGGAGATGATATTACCAGCGATGAATTGCAAGCATCTCTTTCAACTCAGCTTTTCAATAATCGAATATTGGTGGATGGAAATGTGGGTGTTGCAAATACCGCATCAAGCTCGAGTAATATTGTTGGCGATGTAATTGTTGAGTACAAAATCACCCCAAACGGAAAATTTAGAGTACGTGCTTTCAATAAAAGTAACGACATCAATACGCTAACAGATAACGCTCCATTTACGCAAGGGGTTGGTCTTACTTACGGGCAGGAGTTTGATCGTCTTGGTGACCTTTTTAGGCGGAGAAAACGAGAGGATTATAATAAGTAAATCGAGTTAATAAACGTGCTTGAATGGATGACAAACTCCTGTCATCAATTTCTTCATTATGGCAGGGTCAGATTGCATGAAAAGCTCAGCCATTGTATCGTTTTCAGATTGAAAAACCACCAAGCCAAAGTTTTCGTCATTCTCTAACGGCAAATCCGTTTTGCCTACATATTTCACAACGCCACGTTCCTTTTGCCGAGCAAGCCGTTGATTGTGCTTCTCTAAAATTCCATCTTCAATTTCTCCCCAGTTATCCTGGTTTCTGTATTTGGGGGCCAGGTTTAAAATGTAGATGTAGTCTCTCATTATTCAATAATTGGGCAACGTTCAAATGGTTTTTCTCTATCGAAAAGGTAACGATAAGTAGCATGCGTTCGCCAGATTTCTGCACCAAGCTGTTCACAAACTTTCATCATTTTAGGATTGAAATCGCCAATCCAATTCATCTCAATTGTCTTGTATGGGAGCCCTTGGTTCCAAGCAATGTCTGTGTAGGCAACAACCATCGCGCTTTCAACCCCCTTCCCGTGCCATTCGGGAACCACACCAAAAACGAGCCCAAGCATTTTCTTACAGTGTCCCATTTTCATGTGATAGGCAAACTTCAACTTTCCGAACCAATTCATGTTGCCATCTACATGTTTAAAGAGTTGGTTGAGTTCAGGAATTGAAAGAAAGAAGGAAATCGGTTCACCTTTGTAAAATCCAAAGTAAATAAGACGTTCGTCTGCAATAGGCTTAAGCTTTTTAAACATCTTCTCTGCCTGCTTAAGTGTCATTGGCTTAACGCCTTTATGACCACCCCAAGCTTTGGCATAAACTTCATGGAAATACCTTGCGGCCTTGTCAAAATCCTTTTTCTTGATGTAACGAAAAGTGATATCTGGGTTTTTTAATGCCTGTTGCGCACGTTGGTAAAATCTAGGTTCAATACCTTTAGAAGCGTCTACAACACGCCCAAAAGTGTACTGCTTAAAATATAAGCCAAAGCCATAATTTTCATAAAGCTTTTGATAGTACGGAGCGTTATAAAGCATGCCATAATTCTGCTCAGCAAAGCCATCAATTAGCACACCCCAGTTTTTGTCTCTTTCACCAAAATTTACAGGGCCATCCATGGCTTCCATTCCTCTTTCTGCCAACCAATGTTTAGCCGTGTCAAAAAGCAAATTGGCAGCTTCTTGATTATCAATACAGTCAAAGAAACCGCTTCCGCCAGTTGGTTGTTCTTCCGTGTCGCACGTTTTTCCGTTGATAAAAGCAGCAATTCTTCCAATGGCTTTTCCATCCTTTTGAAGAACCCATCGCGCAGCGTCACTTTTATCGTAGGAAAAGGAGCGATTCTTATCCGTATCAAACACTTCCTCTATTTCAGCGTCAATTGGGCGGATGTAAAGCGGGTCATTTTTGTAATGATTTACAGGAAATTCAATCCATTCAGACTCCTGTTCTTTTGTTTTAACCTCAATTAGCTGCATCAGAAAGTAATTTCGGCTAACATAACAAGAATGCACAATCTCTTCCGCAATCATTCTCTTAAGTTTGCGCTATGTCTTTCATAAAAGATAAAGTTGTTCTAATTACTGGCGGAAGTTCTGGCATTGGAAAAGCCTGTGCCGAAAGATTCGGGAGAGAAGGTGGTAGAATTTGTATTACGGGTAGAAACGGTAAAAACTTAGAAGCAGCAGCAACAGAACTTCGTGCAAAGAATGTTGAAGTAATAACTGTTCAAGGAGACGTAGCGAATGAGAACGATTGTGTTCGAATGATTAACGAAACGCTCAATAATTACGGACGGGTTGATGTACTGATTAATAATGCAGGCATAAGCATGCGCGCTTTTTTTAAGCATGTAGATCTTTCGGTTATTCGATCCTTAATGGAAGTAAATTTTTTCGGAACTGTTTACTGCACCAAGTATGCTTTAGGACAATTATTAAAATACAATGGTTCTGTAGTCGGGGTTTCATCTGTGGCAGGCTATCAAGGTCTGCCTGGTAGAACGGGATACTCGGCATCTAAATTTGCCATGGAGGGCTTTCTAAGCGGGTTAAGACTTGAAAACCACAATACAGGATTGCATGTGATGATTGTTTGTCCTGGTTACACCGAAAGCAACATTCGCAAAGCAGCTTTGGTAGCTGATGGAAGTAACCAAGGCGAATCTCCTCGTGAAGAGAATAAAATGATGACCTCAGAAGAAGTGGCTGACCACATTTTCAAGGGAGTTAAAAACCGGAAAAAACGTGTGGTGCTTACAACTCAAGGAAAGCTGTCTTACTATTTAAGTAAACTGCTTCCAGGGTTTGTAGATAAAATGGTGATTAAGGCGATTGAAAAGGAAGGCAACCTTCCAAAATAATTAAGAATTAGGCCATTTATATGTGGCTTGTAACTCGAAGTTTATAACTAAAATGAAAATATTTTTAATTGGATATATGGCAAGCGGTAAGACTACCGTAGCTAAAAAGTTGGCCAGTAAATTAGAGGTTGAATTTGTCGATTTAGACAAAGAAATCAGGAAGGCGGAAGGAATGGGCATACCTGAAATATTCAAAATTAAAGGTGAGCAAGCTTTTAGGAAACTGGAGCGCAAGGAGTTAAGAAAATGGCTGAATAAGGACAATTTCGTTTTGGCTTGTGGTGGAGGAACACCTTGCTTTTTTGAATCCATGGATGAAATGAACGCAGCCGGGGTTACCATCTATTTGCAAATGACTGCCAAAGCGGTTGTTGATCGGGTGCAAACCGCAAAGGACGAAAGGCCAATTCTTAAAGGATTATCCGAGGAAAAAATGCTCAGTAAAGTGGCTTTCCAAATTGAAAAGCGCGAACCATTCTACTCAAAAGCTCAATGGACAATTAACGGTGTCAATCTAGATATAGATGAATTGGTTGGAATGGCAAATCATTCTAAATAAACAGCCATTTCATCTCCAAATTCCACACGAATATGCTCTTTTAGCGTTGTGCTTAGAACAAGCCCAACGTAGTCGGCTTTTACGGGAAATCGTTTATGATCTCTGTCAATCAAGGCTACTGTTCGCAACGCTTTAAGTCTTACTTGTAGGAAATGACGAATGCCGTAAATCAGTGTTTTTCCGCTGTTCAAAACGTCATCAACCAAGATGACCACTTTGTCCTCAGCATCTGATTTCTCAAGCTCAACAAAAGCTTCAACCGCCAAAGGATCTTTCTTATTCACATTAACGGGAACAAGCGTCACCTTAACATCAGAAAAATTAACCAATCGGTCTTTCAGCAAGGTGGCTAGTGTAAATCCATTTCCAACAATTCCTGCTATAATAATTTCAGATTCGTTGTAATGATTTTCATGTATTTGAAAAGCCAATCGATCAATTTTCTGATTGACTTGGGTTTTATCCAATACAACTGTTTTGGTAGCGCTCATTCTTTCCTAGTTGAGTTCAAATTTATTCAAAGTAAACTTTTGTCCATCCCAAACGCCAAAATGAGGTTCTTTGAACCAAGCACCAAGGTTGATGTACCTTGAGTTCTCGCCAACTTTTTTATCTAAAACTAGGTGACGATGCCCGAAAATGAAATAATCGAAATGCTCTGATTCTAACTTGGTTTTACAGAACTGCAAGAGCCACTCGTTCTCATCTCCATGATAAATCTCATCAGCAACCAAATTGACCTCTCGGCTTCTACCTGACCAAAAATTGGCTAGTCCAACGCCAATATCTGGATGAAGCCACTTAAACAACCAAATGCATATTGGGTTGGCAAAAACCTTTTTGATGAACTTGTAGGAATGGTCGCCAGGTCCAAGACCATCGCCATGACCAATAAAGAATTTCTTGCCGTTCCATTCTTGTTCAATCGGCTCTCGGTGCATAATTGCGCCTAGCTCTTCTTCAAAGTATTTAAACATCCACATATCGTGGTTGCCGATAAAAATGTGAACCTGAATTCCATTGTCGCAGAGCTCCGCAATTTTAGCTTGAAAACGTACAAATCCTTTTGGAACAACAGTGCAGTATTCGTACCAGAAATCGAACAAATCTCCAACCAGATAAACTTCTTTGGCGTCAGCAGAAATCTTTTCTAGCCAAGCTACTAGAAGCAATTCTCGTTCACGACTTTTCTCCTTTGAAGGAACTCCCAAATGGAAGTCTGAAGCGAAATAGATTTTGTCTCCCATCAATTAAAAAAGCTTTGTGTTAGTTGCTTCGGTTTTACTTCGTTTATGTTGAAGACAAACCTGATTTGTTGTCCGTAATTGTTCGTGTTCAAAGCAACAGCATCTTTCAAATCCTTAGAGTAAAGGAACGGAAAATGAACTTCTAACACATCTCTAATTAAGACAACGCTTGCGCCAAACTCTACTAGGAAGAGTTGAGATTCTGGGAAAGAGTTTTTCGCATTAGCGTACGTTCCTATACTCATGAATAACTCAATTGGTACTTTTCGGTAAAGCGATGAACTCAGGTTGAGTGCTAGCACCCAATCGTTCGAAGAACCTATTATACTGTAGCTTTTAAATCCGCCATCACCTTCAACCATCTGCTGTGATAAAAAGCCATCTCTTTCGTTTCTTCCAAGAAAAGATGCGTCATATAAGTATTCCTGATCTCCTCGAGGAGAACTCATTCTGAGTCTAAATGCTAGAGTGGACGATTTCATCAACATTTTCCCAAAGAACAACCTTGCGCGAATGCCGTAGCCGCGTTTGAATTTGAACCTGTAAATAGCTTCGATGCTCAATTTCCCTTCGCTGTTCAGCCATTGTAAATCGGCATTTACTTCCGTGAAATGTGGAGAAAAAGCATGTTCAAAATGGTAAGTCATTTGAGGGATATTTCGAACAACTCGTCCTGTCTTTTCGCTCAAATACATGTTATTCCGGATGCGCATATCGTGCACAATATTTTTTCTTCTGCTTTGTCCTAAAAGATGAATTTTTAAAGTTGGTCGGATTATGTTATTCGGTAACGATGGACTTTGGTCATCGGATGGTTTGAAGAATGGCGAAATCTGTCCAACATCAAATCTTTGTGCTTCTATTGAAAGCGTAACATTCGGGTATTTCTGGTCTTGATGAAAGGTGTATGCGAAGCTTGCATATCCAGTCAGCGACTTTGACCCGAAAGCATACATCGGCATAACCGTATAATCGAATTTATTGGTGGGAAGCAGGTTATTGTATACAGCTGAGCCAAGCATAAACCCATCATAATTATTCCAAGCTAAAATAGGAGAGTATGCAAATTGAGATTTGTAAGGGTTCTCGTAGTAGCCGATAAATCTTGGTTGAACAGTTTCCGTTTTTCTGAACACTCCGTTAACACGCATCGAGTTGTTTTTTCGGTTGATGTCTGGGATGATTTCTTCAGAATCGATTACCAATCGGTCACAATCTGCGTAGTCAATTTCAATCCATTCGGCTCTTTCAATTCCATCAAACCATTGGGTTTTAACGGTGTCTTTATCGTTGATAATACTGATGGGAAATGGCCCAGCTATTTTGCCATAATTTCGAATTTTCACCTTCAATTTACCATCCTCTTTTTTGATTTGAGTCAAGGCATAATCCATCTTTTTCTCGCTTTGGATTACATCATCAAAAAACCACTTTAAGGAATCGCCAAATACCTCTTGTGCAACCACTTCTAAATCCTCTGGCTGTGGATGTTTGAATTTCCAACGTTCGAAGTATTCAAGCATAAACAAGTTCATTTTTTCTTCACCCAAATATTCCATTAGGTAATTAAAAACGAAAGCGGTTTTTACGTAGGTAATACTTCCATAATTCAAACTTGATAAAGCTTCTGAATTAAGCTCAATAGGCTGGTCTGTATTGCTTCTTGCCGTAACAGAATAAGCATGTTGTAGCAATTTCTTGTACTCTAAATTGTAAATGCCAGCCCATTTCATTCCAAAGTCAATGAGCTTGCCTCCGCCATAAACATCTCGCACCATCAGATTAGGATGTTTGCGCTTCATATACCGATGCTCAATGAAGGAATTCAGCCCTTCATCCATCCACGGATGGTCACGTTCATTACTGCCTAAAATCCCGTAAAACCAATTGTGGCCAACTTCATGCATAATCACTTCTTCCAGAGAAACGGCATCACCAGCCTCGCCAATAATTGTAATGTTAGGATACTCCATGCCACCACCTTCAGAAAGCACACCGTCAACAGCCGTTACATGATTGTAAGGATACTCTCCAACCCAAAGAGAATAGAAATAAGTAGCATCATTTAAGTACTCAATTGAGTTCTGCCATAGGTCAGCTTCATTGTTGGTAAACATGGCCCAGGTGGTCACCTTTCTACCTGTAACTGGGAGTTCCACTTTGCCTTTTAGTACGTGATAACGTTTATCGGCAAACCATCCAAAATCATGAACTTTTTCTTGGTGATAATGAAGCGTTTTTGTGTTTGGAGAAGAGGCTGGAAATGAAAGATCGTAGTAGTCAAACTCCTTTATGGCTTCAGTTTTTTTTACCTTTTTATTAAGCCAAGCAAGTTCTTTTTCGCCATCAACTAAATCTCCAGTTGCGCCAACCACATAATTTTCTGGAAGTGTAATGTGAACATCAAATGTTCCAAATTCTGAGTAAAATTCTCCTTGGCCCAAGTAGGGCATTTGATGCCAGCCATCTTTATCAAAAACAGCAGGTTTAGGGTACCACTGGGTAATCTGATACGCTTGGTCTAAATGACCAAGTCTTGAGAATATTCCTTTCGGGATTTGAACTCTAAATGGTGTAGAAATAATTGCGGTTTCGCCTGGTGCAAGTTGCTTGTCCAAAAAGACACGACAGATGTCTGGGTTTTTCGCATCCATTTCCATTCTAACAGGTTGTCCATCAACATGAAAATGAAGACTGTCAATCCAACCTTTATCTCTGTGTTTTGCAAAAAAAAGAGAGAGGTCATCATCTTGCCGCATTTGCTTAGAAAGGGCTGTTTTGCCGTTTTTGTAAGCGTTGGGCCAAAGATGAAACCAGATGTAGTGTAGGGTAGAAGTTGAGTTGTTTTTGTACTCAATTACCTCTGAGGCATGTAGCTGGTGTTTCTCATCATCCAGCGTAACATTAATGGTGTAGTTAGCTTCTTGCTGAAAGTATTCTTGTGTCCATCCAAAAACTGAATAGAGACTGAATACAAGAAAGACGCTGAATTTCCTTATCACCTATTAATTGAAGAGCTCTTCTAGTTTTTGTTCAAGCTGTTCACCTCGCAATCCTTTTGCAATAATAATCCCATTCTCATCCAATAAATAAGTCATCGGAATTCCATCTAGGTTGTATGCAGGAACAAAGCTCGATTGCCAAAATTTAAGTTCAGAACCGTGCTTCCAAGTTAAACCGTCTTGTGCAATTGCCTGAACCCATTGGTTCTTATCCTTGTCAAGACTCACACCAAAAACCTCAAAGCCTTTATCCTTGAAACGGTTGTAAACACGCACAACATTAGGGTTTTCCATTCTGCATGGTTTACACCAAGATGCCCAAAAATCTATCATGGTAACCTTACCACGGAAATCGCTGAGTTTTATTGTTTCGCCCTTTGGGGTGACCACAGCAATTTCTGGTGCTTCTGCTCCAATTCCTGTCCTTCCAGCGGCCTGTTTTTTAGCGCGGATATCGGCCATTTGAATCTTGAATTGTTTCACATACTCAGATTCTGGCATGGCTGCAATTAAGTTGTCTTCAACTTTCTGAAAAACGTCAATGTCGGTTTCAGGATTAAGCGATTGTACTGCAGATAAACTGACAAGTGATGTCGGATGGTCTTCAATCATCTTAAGAATGAATTCTCGGTTAGTTGCTTTCATGTCTTGAAAAGCAGCATCAATGGATTGAGCAATAGAATCTAACCTTGGATGACCCATTTGCTGATGTGCCTGAAATACCTTTTTCAAACTGTCCGTTTTTTCAAAATCTCCCCTTAAAACCTGGTCAAGTTTTCTGATGGACTGAGTTCCTTCAGAACCTTCAACTGAGCAAGTATTGTAAAAGTCAAGTGCATTTCCTGATAGATTTACCTGTTGCCCGCCTTCAAGTAAAAGAATCACAAAGTTTTTTGGGTCTAAAATAAGTCGATAAAAACCGTCTTCAATTTTGTCTCCAGCAGAAACTTCAAAATCACCGTTAGAAGCAATCTCACAAGAATCAATTGCAGTACTAGAAGTTGACGACAGCCTTTCTAACAAAACCATTTCGCCTTTTGCATTTAGAATGTTGCCATTCACGGTTGTCCCGCTTTTACCGCATCCTGAAAGAATGAAAATGGAAGCAACTAAACCGATTAAAACTCTATTCATTACGCGTCTAGTTTTTGTCTTACTAATTGATTGGCAGCTTTTGGGTCCGCTTTGCCTTTACTCAGTTTCATTACTTCTCCCATAAAAAGACCGAGCACGCCTTTTTTACCGCCTCTGTATTCTTCTACTTTGGCTGGGTAAGTGGCTAGCGCAGCATCAACCCATTCTTCTAACTGGTTTGAATCGCTTTCTTGAATTAAATCTAACTGCTCCGCAATCTTTAACGGAGAAGAATTTGGGTTTTTACAAAGTTCTGTAAACACATTTTGAGAAGCTGCAGAGTGACTGATTTTTCCATCGTCAATAAGTGCAATCAAAGCTGCAATTGATTGCGGCTTCAATGGAAAATCCTCCATGTGAATAGCGAACTCATTCAGGTATGATTTGATATCGCCAGTAACCCAATTGGAAGCGGATTTGTAGTTTTTGGTGAGCGTAGAAAGCTCATCAAAATACAGCGCAACTGGTTTGCTTTCAGTTAATACACCGGCATCGTATTCAGACAATCCAAACTGATTCATGAATTTATTATGAAGCTCATTTGGCAATGCCGGCATGGTTGCTTTTATATCAGCAATCCATTTTTTGTCAATGATTACGGGCGGAAGGTCTGGTTCTGGGAAATAGCGATAATCGTTGGCCATTTCCTTGCTACGCATTACAAATGTTGATCCATTTGAAGCATCAAAACTTCTGGTGTCCTGACTAATCTGGCCACCTGCTTCAACTTCCGCAATCTGTCTATCAATCTCAAAACGAATGGCACGTTGCACATTTCTTATTGAGTTCATGTTCTTCACCTCAACTCGGTTTCCGAATTTCTTGGCACCTTTCAACATCACAGAAATATTCGCATCGCAACGCATACTTCCTTCTTCCATATTGCCATCGCATATCTCCAAATAACGAAGCAGTTTTCTCACTTCGGTTACGTAGGAATAAGCTTCTTCGGCACTTCTCAATTCTGGCTCAGAAACGATTTCTAATAGTGCAACTCCAGCACGATTTAAATCTACTAGGGTGTCAAATGGGTCTTGTTCGTGCATGCTTTTTCCAGCATCCTCTTCCATGTGAATTCGAGTAATATTTATACTCTTCTTCTCACCATTCTCTAGCTTAATTTCAATTGTACCACCGTTGCAAATTGGTGTGGTGTCTTGGGTTA
>JBLHEU010000019.1:0-23410 GCA_047614525.1 Bacteroidia bacterium
TCGGAGACTATTAAAGACAGGCCTGAGATATGAGTAGAGAGGCGTAAGTAAATGTGCTCAAAACCTAACATTTGATGCTAGCTGATAATTCATCATTCCAAATTCACAATTAAAAAAGTGTTCCTATTAAGGAAACATATTTCTGTCCTGCTGCTGGGATTCGGGCTTTTGCTCGCTTTCAGCAATGAAGTTTCTGCACAGGAAAAAGAAAAACCACTTAACCGTATTCTTTTCGTTTTTGATGGCTCGCAAAGCATGTTTGGCCATTGGGAAAGCGGGATGAAAATTGACATCGCAAAACAACTTCTTAACGAACTTTTAGACAGTCTAAAAAACGTTGAGAATCTTGACTTGGCTCTCCGTGCTTACGGACATCAAAGCCCATACATTTCAAGCACTCAACGCGATTGCAAGGACACGAAATTGGAAGTGCCTTTTAATGGTGGTGGTGCTTGGGCAATAAAGAAGGCGTTGGATAGAATTCAGCCAAAAGGAACTACTCCAATAGCTTACAGTATTGAGCAATCGGCAAAAGATTTCCCGCCTTGCGGGAATTGCCGAAACATGATTATTCTGATTACTGATGGCATTGAAGAATGTAACGGTGATCCGTGTGCAGTTTCCATAGCATTGCAAGCCAAAGGAATTGTTCTAAAACCTTTCGTGATTGGTATTGGTCTTGACTTAGAGTTGATAGATAGGTTCAGGTGTATTGGAAGCTATTTCAATGCCCGAAGTGAGCGTTCTTTTAAAGACATCCTGAACGTAATTATCTCGCAGGCGCTGAATCCGACTACAGTTCAGGTTAACCTGATGGACATCAACGGACAGCCTACTGAGACGGATGTGAATATGACTTTCTATGATGCCAATTCTGGACAGATGGCTTACAATATCATTCACACTATGAATCACCGTGGTGTTCCTGACACCTTGGGGATTGACCCACTCGCTTCATATAGAATGAAAGTTCATACCGTCCCTGCTGTTACGAAAGACAGCATTGAACTGATTCCGGGCATTCATAATATTATTGCAATTGATGCTCCGCAAGGAGATTTAGTCTTGAAAGTTCAGGGCAAGCATGATTACGAAAACCTGCAAGCGATTGTTCGAAAAAGCGGTGAGATGAACACGCTTACCATGCAGAAGATTGATGATAAACAACGTTACTTGGTTGGTGCTTATGACCTTGAAATTCAGACTTTACCGAGGATGTATGTTACCGGGGTGAACGTGGATCAAAGCACTACAACCAAGGTTGAAATTCCACAACCTGGCATGGCGCACATCACGCGTAAATCGAAGGGTGTTGGCGATGTATTTATAAAAGAAGGAATTGGATTATCATGGCTTTATTCTTTGGATTCTGAACTTACATCTGAAAGCATTGCTTTACAACCTGGCGACTACAAAGTGGTTTTCAGGCCAACTGGATCTAAGCGCTCATTTTACACGATAGAAAAGGATTTTACGATATTCTCAGGCAAATCTCAACTGGTTGAACTCAAATAACATGGTAGTAGAAAAACTTACAGAAGACCGCGATACGCGTTCAGGATTTGGAGCTGGACTTCAAGAATTGGGTCAGGAAAACAAGGACGTTGTAGCGCTTTGTGCCGACTTGACTGGCTCACTTAAAATGAACGCATTTGAGAACGAAAACCCAGATCGTTTTTTTCAAGTTGGGATTGCAGAAGCAAACATGATGAGTATTGCGGCTGGAATGACGATTGGTGGGAAAATTCCGTTTACGGGAACGTTTGCCAACTTTAGTACTGGCCGTGTTTATGACCAGGTTCGTCAGTGTGTTGCTTACTCTGGGAAAAATGTAAAAATCTGTGCTTCTCATGCAGGATTAACCCTCGGAGAAGATGGTGCCACGCACCAGATATTGGAGGATATCGGTTTGATGAAGATGTTGCCGCATATGACGGTTATCAATCCATGCGATTACAACCAAACCAAGGCCGCAACCAAAGCAATCGCAGAGCTTGAAGGACCCGTTTATTTACGTTTTGGAAGGCCTAAAGTGCCAAACTTCACTCCAATAGATGCACCATTTGAAATCGGTAAAGCTTGGACTGTATCTGAAGGAACAGATGTGAGCATTTTCGCGACAGGTCATATGGTTTGGAAAGCCATTGAAGCGCAAGCAATTTTAGCTGATAAAGGTGTGGATGCCGAAATAATAAACATCCACACAATTAAACCTTTGGACGTTGACGCCATCATAGCATCTGTTAATAAAACAGGTTGTGCGGTAACCGCAGAAGAACATCAGCGAAACGGAGGTCTCGGAGATAGTGTAGCGCAGACGCTAGGAATGAATTTACCATCGCCAATAGAAATGGTTGCGGTTGATGATAGTTTTGGCGAAAGTGGAACACCTGAACAACTTCTTGAGAAGTACGGATTGAACGCTGAAAGCATTGTAAATGCGGCTTTAAAGGTTATCGCGAGGAAGTAAAACTCGCATATGGCTAATGCCACTGACAAAGAGCTGATTAACGAATTTAGAGACCCAAAGTCTCGGAATTTCGCGTTCAGTAAACTCGTCAACACCTACCAAGAACGACTTTACTGGCACATCCGAAGAATTGTAATTGACCATGATGATGCTGATGATGTGTTGCAAAACACATTCATTAAAGCGTTCAAGAATCTGGACAAATTCCGAGAAGACAGCCAGCTATTCACGTGGCTATATCGGATTGCAACCAACGAATCGTTAACGTTTCTAAAGAAGAAAAAACGCAACATTTTTGTTCCGCTAGATGACGTTTCGCACACTCTTTCCAGCAACCTAGAGGCCGATCCAGAAATGAGCGGAGATGCCATTCAACTCAAACTCCAACAGGCCATTCTCACGCTTCCAACAAAGCAACGTTTGGTGTTTAACATGAAGTATTTTGATGAGATGAAGTATCATGAAATAGCTGAAGTAACGGACACGTCCGTAGGTGCTTTAAAAGCATCTTATCATCATGCTGTGAAGAAAATTGAAGCTTATGTTAAAAGCCAGTTTTAAACCTTTTGAATTAATGCGTGTCAATCTATCGTGATGGAAAACACAAAAAAGCATAATGAGCCTGATTTGAGAATCGAAGGTTTTTCAGAATCAAACCTAAAACGTAATTCGTTCAAAGCTCCTGACGGCTACTTTGAAAACCTCACGCCCCGCGTTATGACTAGTGTGAGGGATTCTGAAGAGAAGCTTCAATCTTCGACTATTAATTGGTGGAGGGTTTTGATGCCCGGTTTGGGGTTTGCGACAATGGTTTTGGCGGTTTGGTTTTTCACAAGCCCTGATTCAAACGACAGCTTGAATTTTGACCAAGTTGTAGCTTCCATGAGTTTGGAGGAATTGGACCAATTCGCAGAATTTGAAACGGAAGACTTACTTGCCTATGGATTGGTTAGTTCCGAAGATGTAGAGATTGAATCCAATTTCACTGAGGAAGAATTGATTGATTACCTCCTTGATGAAGGAGAAATGGAACTGAATACGATTTACGAACAAACAGATATTTGAACATGAAACAGCTACTCTTACTACTCACACTTGCCATCGGATTTGCCCAAATTGGATTTTCTCAGGACAAAGAATTAGAACTCTCAAAAAGGGAGAAATTGGAAGCGCTGAAAATTGCTCACATTACCGAAAAACTTGCGCTAACGCCTGATGAGGCTCAGACGTTTTGGCCACTCTTCAATGAGATGGAAGTCAAAATGAAAGCTATGCGGAAAGCGAGAAGGAAAAACCGAGAAGACACCAAGGCCAATCATAATCAGATGTCTGACAAACAATTGATGGCCGCGGTTGAGGCTGAATTTGATTTCGAGCAAGAAGAGTTGGATTTGAAAAGACAATATAGCAAGAAGTTCAGCACCGTTCTTCCAATTAAAAAAGTGGTTCTGTTGCATGAAGCCCAAGACGGCTTTAAACGAAGACTTTTAAAAGGCGCCAGAGAAAAACGAAGAGAAGGCAAACCCGTTCATTAACCTATATTGGAAGGCATCGAACAATCGATGCCTTTTTTGGTTGAATTAGGTGAAGATTAATGTTTCAAAGTGCCTCAAAAACCGGCTTGACATAGAACAATTTTAATGGCGCTTTTTTTCGTATAATCGCGAAGCAAAATCAAACCCCTTTATTAAGTACAATATGAGCGAGAAAGCAGAGCTAAGATTAGGTGACAAAACCATTGAATTACCAGTTGTTACAGGTTCGGAGAACGAACAGGGTATTGACATTAGAAATCTGCGTGCTCAATCTGGGCTTATTACTTACGATAGTGGATACAAGAATACAGGTGCTACAAGTAGTGCAATTACATTCTTAGATGGTGAGAAAGGGATTCTGAGATACCGAGGTTATCCAATTGAGCAATTGGCTGAGGAGTCAACCTTTTTAGAGGTTGCTTATTTGTTGATTAACGGTGAACTTCCTAACAAAACGGAATACGCTGACTGGACAGAAAACATTACTCGCCACACGCTTATTCATGAAGACATGAAGGAGTTTTTCGAGGCATTTCCTCGCAAAGCCCATCCAATGGGAGTTCTTGCTTCGAACTTGATTTCGCTTTCAACTTTCTATCCTGAAAGTTTAGAACAAGATAGAGAGGATGAAAAAGTTGAGCTTACGATTCAAAGACTTATTGCTAAGATTTCCACCATCGCGGCATGGTCGCACAAGAACTCAGTAGGTCATCCGGTTGTTTATCCTAAGAACAAATACAATTACACTGAGAATTTCTTAAACATGATGTTCTCAGTTCCGACTGAAGATTACGAGCCAGATCCAGTTGTGGTAAAAGCGCTTGACCAGTTGTTGATCCTTCATGCTGATCATGAGCAAAACTGCTCTACTTCAACAGTTAGAATCGTTGGTTCTTCTAGAGCCAACCTTTACGCATCTATTGCTGCGGGCGTTGCTGCTCTTTGGGGGCCACTTCATGGCGGTGCTAACCAAGCTGTTATCGAAATGTTAGAAACCATCCAAAAAGATGGTGGAAACATGCAAAAGTGGATTGATAAGGCGAAGGACAAAAACGATCCGTTCCGTATTATGGGATTTGGACACCGTGTTTACAAGAACTTTGATCCAAGAGCAACAATCATCAAGAAATCTTGTGATGATGTATTGGAGAAACTAGGAATCGATGACCCAATTCTTGACCTAGCGAAGCAGCTGGAGCAAATAGCGTTGAATGACGATTACTTCAAGTCTAGAAACCTCTACCCTAACGTAGATTTCTACTCAGGGATAATTTACAAGGCAATCGGAATTCCAACAGAGATGTTTACTGTAATGTTTGCAATGGGACGTCTTCCAGGATGGATTGCACAGTGGAAAGAAATGACGGCAAACAAAGAGCCGATTGGACGTCCACGTCAGATTTATACTGGAGCAACCGAACGTCCTTACGTAGGGATGTCTGAACGATAATTCAGCTTTTTAGCTAGATAAAGAAAGGATGAGGTCGACCTCATCCTTTTTTGTTTCCTTTAAACTGGAATGAGCAAAAACCTTTTTCGTAGAAGAAACATCGGGCTTTTCATTAAGGTCGTAATCGCTTTTGTGGCGTTATGGTTCATTTACCAAGAAGTACAGGTTAAAGATCGAGAGACTGACCTTAGTTTTGGAATTGACTTCCTTTTAGCAACTGAACAACTACCCTATTTACTAGGATTAGTATTACTGATGCTAATTAATTGGACTCTTGAAGCTTACAAGTGGAAAACGCTCATTCAGCACATTGAGAAAATCTCAATGTGGAAATCTTTGAAGGCAATTTTCTCTGGAATAACGATAGCCATTTTCACCCCCAACCGTATTGGGGAATACGGAGGTCGGATATTCCATCTTCAAAAAGCTGATAGAATTGATGCCACTTTACTAACGATAGTTGGCAGCTACGCCCAGCTAGTTGTTACCCTTACAACAGGAATTATTGCATCGATTTTCTTCATTCCAAATCATGTAGGAATTGGCCCATTAACTCCAGTACAATTCAATCTTATTGGTTTGCTAATGTTTGGCGTTGCAGCATTTTTGGTGGTGCTATTTTTAAACACACGATTGCTTACAAACATCATCAAACGCTCTCCAATTCCAAAAAAATATTACCATTATGCCGAGGTGTTTCAGTACCATTCAACAGGAACATTATGGCGGGTTTTCCTAGCAAGCTTGGGACGTTACATGATTTTCACATTTCAGTTTTTTCTCCTTCTGAGAATCTTTGATGTAGCGGTAAATTATGATGATGCAATGATGATGATATCGATGACATATTTTGTAATGACAGCTGTGCCAACGATAGCCATTACCGAACTGGTAACACGTGGTGCAGTGGCTACAAAATTCCTAGAAATTCTCTCGCCAAATGTGTCCGGAATTGTTTCTGCAAGCTCAATGCTTTGGCTAATCAATCTAGCTGTTCCAGCACTTATTGGCGTCATCTTCATTTTCCAATTGAAATTCTTCCGTAAATCAGATTGATGATAGAATTTGGGTATGTCTTTTTGACCATCGGTTTCATTGTAATTGGGCTTTACGCAGCGATGATTATTTATGCTATTTCTGGTTGGAAAAAGCTAAAAACAGAAGAAGAGAAACAACCTTGGCTTGGGGTTAGCATTCTGATTGCTGCTCGTAATGAAGCTGAAAATATTGAAACGGTTATCCGAGATATTTTCAATCAGAATTACAACACCGAGTTATTTGATTTGATAGTAATTGATGACAATTCGGAGGACGAAACTCTAGCAATAGCGGAATCGCTGAAAAAGGAATTTTCTCGTCTCAAGGTTATTTCAAATGGCAACGAAGCAGGCAAAAAATCAGCATTGCAAAAAGGCATAACTGAAGCTAAATTCGAAACAATTGCTACCGTGGATGCCGATTGTAGAGTTCCATCCGAATGGCTCATAACCATGACGTCTCATTGGATTGAAAATCAAACTAAGATGCTGCTCGGCCCAGTTGTTTTTCAAGCAAACAGCACTGTTCTTCAACAAGCTCAGGCCATGGAAATGTTGGCCATTATGGGACTAACTGGCGGGTTTGCTTCTCAGGGGAAACCAATCATGGCCAATGGAGCAAATCTGTTTTTCGACAAAGGGTCATTTCAAGAAATTGGTGGATACAAACATGCTGACAATCCATCTGGCGATGATGTTTTTACCATGCTTAAATTCAGTCAAAAATGGCAAGGGTCAGTTCAATTCGTCAAGCACTTCGAATCAGCAACGCTTACAAAAGCGGAAACTACTTTCTCCAGCTTTTGGCAGCAAAGAAAACGTTGGCTTTCAAAACGTGGCGGCTATTCCAGTAGCTTGGTTAAAGGTACTGCGGTAATTACATATCTCGCAAATTTTGCCGCCTTCGTTTCACTCGTTGCAATTATTGTGGCATTCGGCTCGGCTTGGACAAGTAAGCTTATGTGGATTCTATTTATAAAAACGCTATTAGATTTAGTTCTCACCAGAACTGTAAGTCGCGACCTTCAACCGAATTGCGGTATTGCCAATATCCTGATGACCGAAATTTTTGTTGCCGTTTACGTTACATTTCTTGGCATATTCGGGAACACGCGAAATTATGTTTGGAAAGGAAGAAATATTAAAGTGAATGGCTGAGAAAGGCAAATCATTAGGTGAGCTGGCCAAGGCCAAATTCAAGAAAGACAAGGCCGCGGTCTTCGGCCTTTTGGTAATCATAATTGCCATTCTTATGGCTATTCTAGGCCCAATAATTACTCCAGACGGAAGTCCAAATGCTAATCGGCAGATTATTGAATTAACCGCTAAAAAGCCTGGTTCAACATTCACTTTTCTCAAAATTCCGAGAGCAACTGTTGAGGTAGTTGGTTTTATGGACCGCTTAATGAATGGAAAACCAGAAGGCTTTACATGGATTCCAATTCATTCATACTCCTTTCAAAATGATTCGTTGAGCATTGAAAAATTCACAGGAGATACACCTAACGATGGTGAAATTGTGAGCTATCCAATTTCCAAGTTTGGGGCCTTAACCGAAGCAGACATTGACAAACAATTAATCCAATCTCAAACTTACTGGTTGGGCACAGACAGATTTGGTCGTGACTTATTAAGCCGAATGATTTTAGGAACCAGAATCTCCTTAAGTATTGGTTTTGTTGCAGTTGGTATTTCTCTTCTGATTGGAATTTTGCTTGGCTCTTTAGCCGGTTTTTTTCGAGGTTGGATTGATGATGTAGTGATGTGGTTTGTAACCGTTGTTTGGAGCATTCCATTATTGCTCTTGGTTATTGCTATCACCCTCGCCATGGGCAAAGGATTTTGGCAAGTATTTGTAGCTGTGGGATTAGCTATGTGGGTTGAAGTGGCGCGTATTGTACGTGGTCAGATTCTAGGAATTAGAGAAAAGGAATATGTAGAAGCGTGCAGAGCATTGGGCTATTCTGGTTTCAGAACAATTTTCAGACATATTCTGCCTAATATTTTAGGGCCTGTTATTGTGATTTCAGCGGCCAATTTTGCTGCAGCAATTCTCATCGAGGCTGGCCTTAGTTTCCTTGGTATTGGCGCACAACCCCCTATTGCAAGTTGGGGCGGAATGATTAAAGATCACTACGGATACATTATCATGGATAAGGCGTATTTGGCCGTAATTCCTGGAGCCGCCATTCTATTTATGGTATTGGCATTTACTCTTGTAGGAAATGGAATTCGTGATGCGCTAGACGTGAAAGGAACTTCTTGAAACGGATAGCATACATAGCGTTAAGCTTAGTGATGGTGATTTGTATCGGTTACATGCTTGGGCCTAAAGCTCCTGTTCCAAACCTCGACCCAACTCCTATTTCTAACGTGGTTCCGATAGATTCTTTGGATGGTTTTTTAGCTTTTTCGGAATCTAAGTTTGAAACCTTGAAACCTGGCAATGAAGCCAAAATTGTTTGGGCAAATGACACTATCGTCAAGACGGAATATGCGGTTGTTTACTTGCATGGTTTAAGTGCTTCGCACGAAGAAGGGTCTCCAGTTCACGAAGCATTTGCAACGCGTTATGGTTGCAACCTCTATTTAACAAGACTTTACGGGCATGGTTTAGACGAACTAGATGCCTTAATTGATTTAACTCCCGAAAACTATTTACAATCGGCTAAAGAAGCCATCGCCATTGGCAAAACCATTGGCGACAAAGTGATTGTCATGTGTTGTTCTACAGGAGGAACCCTTGGGTTGTTTCTGGCCGCGAACGATCCCGAAATTGAGGCGATAATTTGCTACTCTCCCAACGTTGATATTTATGACCCAAACTCGAGGATTTTAACTCAGCCATGGGGTTTACAATTGGTGAGACTAATTATGGGCGGGAATAATCGTTCTTACGAAGCGCCAGATGAGTTCAAGAAATATTGGCAAACCAGTTATCGGTTGGAGGGCTTGCTAACCACCCGTTCATTGATCGATTATAGCATGACTTCAGAAACATTTGCGCTAATAAAACAGCCCGTTTTTGTTGGCGGATATTACAAGGACGAAGAAAATCAAGACAAAATAGTTTCAATTCAAGCCATGCGTGATATGATGCCTCAGCTTGGAACCGATGAGTCTCAAAAAGTGTTTGTTGAGTTTCCTCAGGTCGATGCTCATGTAATAACCAACCCATTACGTTCGCAAGATGTAGAAAGTGTGATTAATGAGACCTCCAAATTTGCAGAAGATGTCCTTGATCTAAAGCCTATCGAATAAAATAACATGTGTCAAACATGGTGTTAGTCATTACCTTGCTATGGTGCGATTAATAGCCTTCTTATTTTTTACTTCTCTACCCTTTCTGGCCTTACCTCAGAATCAAGACAACCCAATGGGTGGTGGTTCTGACGAGTGGAATTCTGTAACCTACTCTCAAGAAGATAAAATTTACAACCGCTCGGTTTGGACGTTTGTAGATAACCCTGCGTTGGCTGGTTTTGATAGAAAATTAGCCTTTGGTTATCGTTTCAGGATGAAAAACTTGGCGATGGGTGTGCCAAATGATAACGGTAATCTTGAGGTGGCTTTTATGAAGCATGAAGCGTTTGTTGATTTACCGTTTGGTGGACCAAAACAAAATTGGGGATTGGGTCTTCACTACTCTCACGAAAAAGAACTAAGACACAGGTATCACCGCGTTCAACTTGCTCAATCTCATCGAGTCAAGTTAATCAAAGACCATTATCTGGTTATTGGTCTATCCTTTACTGTGCTATTTTCAAAGCTTGATAGTTGGGACGATTTAATCTTTGGCGACATGATAGACCCACGTTACGGCCTAGTCTACCCAACCAACGAACTAAGGCCGAGCGATCAACGAACTTTACCTTACATGAACGCTGGTTTACGTTACTACTGGAAAAGGTTTTCGTTTGATTATTCTGTTCAATATGGTCCTGATGGAACTTGGGCACTAGCTGGAATGCCCACCTCAGAAGTAACAAATAAACTTCGAGCCGCATACCATTTCAATGTAGGTGATGGTGTTACAATTTCGCCCGAGATCGTTGGAAGGATTAATACAGTTTACGGCAGGTTTCACTCAACTGGGGCTTTAGGCAGTGCAGTTTTGAAAACCACAAATAACTTTGGTTTTTTCTCCGCATTTGCCACCATCACATATAAGGATATGGTTTACGGTCAATTGGGAATTGCCGATTTAAATCGATTCACTTTCCGAGCAGGTTATCAACTTCAAGATTATCTAGTTATTGAAGTGGGTGGTTCTTCCTACTTGAATGAAACAATGAAGAAAATTGCTGGTCCTGCTGGTGTGCAAGTTGGAATCAGATATCAAATAAAAGCCTGGAACCGATGAAACGTTATTTCCTATTTCTTCTAATTCCAATTTTAAGCGGATGCTTTAAGGATAACCCAGAAATCCCACAGTATTATGCTAAGCAAGAAATTGATGTTGCGGTTGATTCCGTTATCTGCTATTCTGCGCAAGAAGATTTTGACTATTTCATTCTTACTTGCTCGGAGACTTTCGACTCTATTCATTGGTACAACGGATATCAAAATCAAGTCTTTCTAGGAAGCGGTCAACCATTCAATCTGCCGAATAATCCTATTGGTTGGGAGGCAATCAAGTGTTTTGGTTTCAGCAACTCAGACACTACCGCATTTCTATTACAATTAAACTACTGCGCACGTTACATATATATACCCACGGCTTTTACTCCGCTAAATGATGGAATAAACGACACCTGGTACCCAATATTCTATTCTACCGACTACGATCATGTTCTACAGCCATACAGTCTGTATTGGGAAATCCGAACCTTGGATGGAAACAAAGTTTTCGAGACTGATGATTTGCAACACGGTTGGGACGGTGGTTATAACGGTTATCTCTTACCGCACGGGATGTACCTCTATTACATAGAGCTAATAATTTCTGGTGAAGACCCAATAGAATATACTGGCTCGCTGGAAATGCTAGGATGAAAAACCTTAAACATTTCTGTAAATATTTAGTCCTCATCAGCGGAGTTTTCTTGTTGGTGATGATTGCGCTTGCGTTTACAGATTTGCCCTATTTGGCTTATCACAAACTAGGAACGTCTTGTGAATCGCTCAAACAAAAACCAACAACAATTGTGGTTTTTGGCGGTAGCGGAATGCCTAGCCCAGATGGGTTGATAAGAACATTTTATGCGGCAGAAGCGGCTAATAAATACAACAATGCTTCAGTAATTATCGCTTTGCCTTTTGGCGAAGACAGTCTAGACACGTACCAGCTAGATTTAATGGCTAACGAATTAACCATTAGAGGTATTGATAGCGCACGAATTAGCTATGAACCGTACGGTCACAACACGCATTCTCAATCTGTTCATATTGCCGAAATGTTGAATGGAATTACTGATTCGCCAACCTTAGTTATTACCAGTCCAGAACATATGTACCGTGCAATTAACGCTCTACAAACAGCTGGATTAAAAAACGTAGGTGGGCTTCCATCTTTTGAGAAACCGATTAACGCGCGAAAGCTCAAAGACAGAAAGAACCCTGATGAGTCCGCTCCACTGTCTTGGAGATATAATGTTTGGAGTTACCTGAAATATGAATTGCTGGTAACCCGAGAATATTGCGCCATTACCTACTACAAACTCAAAGGCTGGATTTAGGCCATAAAAAAAGCCCCACCAATTTGGTGAGGCTTTTCAGTTCAATTTTAATCAGCTTTCACGAAAGTGCTTCTTGCACTTTTTCTGCCGCTTCTTTAAGCGCAATGGCAGACATTACTTTCAGTCCGCTTTCGTCAATAATTTTCTTTGCTTCTACAGCGTTGGTTCCTTGCAAGCGAACAATAATTGGAACGTTAATCTCACCCATGTTCTTGTATGCATCAACCACACCTTGTGCAACTCTATCGCAACGAACAATTCCTCCAAAAATATTTACCAAAATGGCTTTTACATTCGGGTCTTTAAGGATAATTCTGAATGCTTGTTCAACTCTAGCAGCATCTGCAGTACCACCCACGTCCAAGAAGTTTGCAGGTTCAAAACCGAGCAACTTAATCATGTCCATGGTAGCCATTGCAAGTCCAGCTCCGTTTACCATGCAACCAACGTTTCCGTCTAGCTTTACATAGCTCAAACCAACTTTTGCGGCTTCAACTTCTGTTGGGTCTTCTTCAGACTCATCACGCATATCAGCGTAATCCTTATGACGGTAAAGTGCGTTATCATCAATAGTAACCTTGGCATCAACAGCCATAATTCGGTTGTCAGATGTTTTCAAAACCGGGTTGATTTCAAACATGCTGCTATCGCTGCTTACGTATGCTTTGTAAAGCGCGGCAACAAACTTTGTCATGTCTTTGAAAGCAGCTCCGGAAAGCCCAAGATTGAAAGCAATTTTACGTGCTTGAAATCCTTGCAATCCTAAACCTGGATCAATCTCTTCGTTGAAAATTAGCTCTGGGGTGTTTTCGGCAACAGATTCAATGTCCATTCCACCTTCGGTAGAATACATAATCATGTTTTTACCCGTTGCACGATTCATAAGAACGCTCATATAGAACTCCTCTGTTTCTGCTTCACCTGGGTAGTAAACATCTTCACAAATCAGAACCTTACTCACCAATTTGCCAACGCCATTAGTCTGAGCGGTTTCAAGATGTCCGCCAAGAATTCCTTTTACGGTTTCCTCAACCTTGTCTATGCCTTTTGCAAGAACAACTCCGTGAGAACCAGTTTCTTCAACTGATCCTTTTCCTCTACCACCTGCGTGAATTTGTGCCTTAACCACGAACCATTCAGTTCCTGTTTCAGCATTCAATTCCTTAGCGGCAGACAGAGCATCTTCTAACTTATCTACAACTTTTCCTCTTTGAATAGTTACTCCGAATCCGCTTAGAATTCCTTTCGCTTGATATTCATGAATATTCATATGATTTTGCTTTTTGGAGTGCCGAAAATAGGTGTTTTTGAACGGGAAAACGCCCTAAAATGCCAGAACTTTTCAATAACTGTAAAAAACCAACTTTGGTAATGAAATGGTCGGGAATGCTGAAATTCCCGACCATGCTCAATTTACTTGTTGAGTCCTCCGTACCAATCGACCTTTCTACTCCAAATCATCAAAGTGGCTAGAATAATGAATAGACCGATACTTCCTGCCAGCAAAGCCGTGTCTTCTAACTGTAGAATGGTGTAGATAAAACCATACATAACGGCTAGTAAACCAAACAGAAAAGCTGTGAGTTTTTTACTTGTTAAAATGCTTGAACTATAAATGGTGATAAGCAACGTTGTAGCCAGAGCTCCTACTCCGTAAGCGGCATTAAAACCTATGAATTCTGAAAGCGACAAAATCAATACAAAGAAGATAGAAAGTGCCAGCCCAACAAGTATATATTGTATTGGATGAATGCGTTTTTTATTGACTGTTTCCATGAAGAAGAACACCATAAATGTGAGTGATATAAACATGATGGCATACTTAGCAGAACGCATACTTTGCTGATAATGATCATTCGGCATAAAGAGGTCGAAACCAAATTTGGTTTCATGCAATCCTGTTCTTACTCCTTTCCAACTTTGCGGGAAGTTTCTGTTTAAGTCAAGCACATTCCAAGTTGCCGTAAAACCCTCATCCTTAACCTTATGGTCTGGCAAGAAATTACCGTTGAAGCTTGGGTGCGGCCAATCTGACTGAAGCTCAACTTTAGTGGCTCGTCCTAATGGAATAAAACAAAGAGACTGGCTTCCTCTGAGATTCAGATTAATATTGAAGTCAATCAATTCTTGATTTGGCAACGGCATTTTAACCGAAATCCCTTCTTTAAATACCTCCGCAACTGGAATTCCAGGACCAAATTCGGCTATGGTATCTCCAAAGCTTAAAGCCACCTTTTCGTTTATTCCGCGCATATCAGGAATACCCATACTAATGATAGCTTCTTGGGTTAAAAACTGTTCTGCTGGAATATTCAATACTGATGGATCTGGACGTTTAAAGGTTCCTGAAATCTTCATTTCTGAACCGTAAACGACTACTTCGTAAATACTGCGCTTGCGCGTATTTGTTTTTACATCAGCATTAATGTTTAAGTGGTCTGGTAAAAAGTGACTCCAATGTTTGTAGAACGTTTTCTTGCCATCTTTATCTTCCTTAAAAGTGAGATAAGGAACTGAAATAACAGGACCTGCAACCGTTTGGTCATATCCCCATTTAGAGCTTACCTCTTTAATGGCATCATTACTAGTAAACTGTCTTTCTCTGATAATATCCTGAATCATTGAACTAGGAATCATCAGTAATAAGACAAGAATTGTAATGCTAAAAATGCGCACAGTAACAGATCCGTTTAGACAGAGATTAAAGCGATCAATGGTTCCAGGGGTGTTTGGGGTTTTGGGTGTTTCCATGATGTAAGTTTTTGTTTGGGTTTTAATCGAAACGTCCCCGTTCTCAAGAATATTAGCGGCTTAACAGACTTTAAGAATTGGCGTATCATTGCAGGCTACAATGGGAAAAATTGATTTCGAAAAATTTACGCTGAACAATGGGTTGAAAGTGATAGTACATCACGATGCTTCTACCCCGCTTGTTTGCCTAAATATTATGTACGATGTGGGTTCTAGGGACGAAAATCCAGAACGAACAGGGTTTGCTCATCTTTTTGAGCATCTCATGTTTGGCGGTTCGGCCAACATTCCTTCGTACGATTCTCCTTTGCAAACTGCTGGTGGATCAAACAATGCTTTTACTTCTCCAGACATCACCAATTATTACATCACGCTACCCAAGGAAAATCTGGAGACAGCTTTTTGGTTAGAAAGTGACCGAATGCTCAATTTGGCTTTTTCGGACAAGAGCTTGGAAGTGCAACGCAATGTGGTGATTGAAGAGTTCCGTCAGCGTTATTTGAACCAACCTTATGGCGATGCTTGGTTGCTTATGCGGCCGCTTGCTTTTAAAGAACATTCGTATCAATGGGCTACTATTGGCAAAGAGGAAAAACACATTGAAGAGGCAACAATGGCGGATGTGCGTGCTTTTTACAAAAAGCATTATCGGCCTAAAAATGCCGTGATGGTTGTTGCCGGAAACATTACCACCGAGGAAGTAAAAGTGCTTTCTGAGAAATGGTTTGAACCAATTGAAAAAGGAGAAAAACCTCCTCGCAATATTCCAGTAGAGCCCGTTCAAACCGAGGCTAGACGACTGGAAGTTGAACGAGATGTGCCGCTAAATGCTATTTACATTTCGTTTCATATGTGTGGCAAAATGAATGATGATTTCTTCAAATGGGATTTAATTTCGGATTTACTCGCAGGAGGAAAATCAAGCCGTTTGCAACAAAAATTGGTCAAGGAAAATCGAATTTTCACCTCCATTAGTGCTTTTGTAATGGGCGAAACAGACCCAAGTTTATTTACCGTTGCAGGGCACATTTCTCCTGATAAAACAATAGCCGAAGCTGAAGAAGCAATTTGGGCAGAACTTGAATTGTTCAAAACACATAAAGTGGCTAAAATCGAACTCGAAAAAGTAAAAAATCAGGTTGAAGCCAATCACGAATTTGCCGAAATGGACTTACTCAATCGTGCCATCGGATTAGCATACCATGAATTGAAAGGCGAGGCAAACGACATTAACACTGAGATGGAGAAATACCATGCTGTAACAGCAAATGACGTTCAGAAAATTGCAACTGAAAGCCTGATTAAATCTAACTCATCGACCTTGGTCTATAATCGAAAAAAATGATGCTAGACCGAAAAAAACAACCCGATTTTGGTAGGATTGAAGAAATCAATCTGCAAGAACCTAAAATGGTTCATCTAGACAATGGAATTCCTGTGTTGTGTATCGATGCTGGAACCCAAAACGTGCTAAAAGTTGAGCTGGTTTTTAATGCCGGAACCTCAACAGCAGACAAAATACTAGTGGCCTCAACATCTGTAAAAACCCTCACCGAAGGAACAGCAAAACACAACGCAAAAGAAATTGCCGAAGCAGTTGATTTCTACGGAGCGTACTTGCAAAATGAGGTTGACCACGATGAAAGTTCAATTTGCCTCTATTCATTAAATAAGCACCTAGATAAAACGCTAACTACACTTGCCGAAGTGTACGCATCTGCTTCATTTCCTGAGCACGAATTAGAAACTGTGCTCAAAAAAAGCCAACAAGAAATGTTGATAAGCCAAGAAAAAGTAGGTTACCTGGGCGCTAAGGCTTTTAGTGCCGCACTTTACGGGAAAGACCATCCTTATGGTAGATCTGCCGATGTTGAGGATTACTCCAAAATTGACCGAAAGGACTTAGCTGATTTTCATTCTTTGCACATAAAAAATGGAATCAAGTACATTTTAGTTGCTGGGAAATTGAGTGACGATACAGTTTCTAATTTGAACACATTTTTCGGTAATGAGAAGCGGAATCAGCTTTCTCTAATTGAAATTGAAGCGCCCGGAATTGAAGCTTCAACTGTTCACGTAACTAAGGCAAATGCTGTTCAGAATTCTATAAAAATTGGACGCGTATTATTTAATCGCTCTCATCAAGATTTCATAGGTCTTCGCATTTTAACTACGGTACTTGGAGGTTACTTCGGTTCTAGATTAATGACCAACATTAGGGAAGACAAAGGCTACACTTACGGTATTGGAGCTGGAATGGTGAGCATGAAACACAGCGGCTACCTTTCAATATCTACAGAAGTTGGTGCGGATGTTTGCGAAGCGGCTTTAACAGAAATCCACCTTGAAATTGAAAAACTTAGAAACAGCCTTATTCCTTCTTCTGAGCTTGAATTAGTGAAGAATTACATGCTTGGTTCCATTCTAAAAAGCATTGATGGTCCGTTTGATATTTCGGCAAAATGGAAAGGCTACATGAAATACGGTCTTGGAATAGATGCTCACTACGAACTCATCCGCCAAATAAAAGCCACTACTCCAGAAGGACTACGAGATCTTGCAAACACTTACTTACAGAAAAAAGATTTAGTTCAGGTTACGGCTGGAGCAGACTTTAAGTCTTAGGCAACTTTTTACATACACAAACGTTTTCCTTTTGTGCTAAGGCCTCGAACAAAAGAGCAATAAATGGTAACTTAGCGCGTTAAGACTCTTTGTACCTGATGAATCTCCCAAGAATACTTCTTAAGCTCACTTTTTGTCTGGCAATTTTGCTTTGCACAAATAGTCAGAAAGCAAGTGCCAGCCATATTACAAGTGGGGATTTATACTGGGAATGTGTGACCACAGGGCCTGATGCTGGAAAGTACATTATGTACATGACAGCGTATCGGGATTGTTCAATTCCTGGTCAAACGATAACAGCTCCGCAGTTAACGGTTCAGAACTGTCCAACATTAGGAAGTCTGGGACTAAACTTTGTTTCTACCACAGACGTAACGCCTGCTTCATGCGGGTTTAGCTGTTTAGACGGGATAGAAGACATTTCTGTTGAGCAATTTCTTTTTGCTTCAGACCCGTTTGATTTGCCTGGTCCACCACCAGCTCAGGGCTATGTGTTTTATTATGAGGCGTGCTGCAGAAACGATGTTCAAAACATTGTTAATTCAAGTTCTGATAATTTTCGTTTCAGCGTTACAATGTATCCGTATAATTCTCAGAATACGAGCCCTTGCTTCGATTCTAGTCCAAGTTTTGCTGAAAATCCAAGTTCGCTTAGATGCTCTGGTTATGAACTGAGATATAACAGTAATGCCATCGACCCAGACAAAGATTCTTTGAGTTATTCATTTGTTCCTGGCTTAGGAACTGGAGGAACCCTTCTTACGTACCAACCAGGTTACAGCGCAACTCAGCCTTTGCCTGGCCCTGCTGTTAACCCAGCTTATGACCAAATAACGCTTGACCCTGTTACAGGACAATTTGAATATCAATCTAGCACTGCTGAGCAAGGGAGTTATGCGATGACTGTGGCTGTTGATGCTTGGCGTTGTGGACAACGAATTTCTCGAACAATACGTGAGATGACCGTTTCATTTATTGCTTGTATCGAAACGAATAACATTCCGCAAGTTGCACCTCCAGTTTGGGCATCTCCAGCTGCTACAGCGGGATTTGAAGTTACTGTTGCGGCTGGAGATTTAGTTAATTTTTCTCTAGAAGCCTTAGATCCAGATTTTAATGGAGCGGTTGCTCAAAGCATACAATTTACGGCTGCAGGTGCCCAATTTGACGCCACCGTTTCAGGCATCGGTGGATGTGTTGCACCATGCGCCACACTTTCTAGTGTAGTGCCGCCAGCGTCCGCTACAAATTCTATATCAACTGTATTTAACTGGCAAACCGACTGCGACCATGTTTCAATTCAGGATGCATGCGCGAACCTTTCCAACACGTACAACTTCCTTTTCAAGTTTGAAGATGACTTCTGTCCAGCAAGCGGATCAAATATTATTAATGTTGCTATTACAGTTGTTGGAGAAGTAGTGGTTGAAAGCCCAGAGCCACACTGCGCATCTACAGCAGCAAATGGAGATATTACCCTTACTTGGGTACCCGTTACAGACAGTTCTGTTCCTCCATCGTTTGTTGAATACGTGATTTTTCATGGCCTTTCTCCGAACGGACCGTTTCAAGAAATTGGTACAGTAACCGCCATTGCTAGCGGTACTTATGTGCATAATGGCGCCAATGCAACCGCACCTCCATCTATTGCTGGCCCAAACTATTACTATATAAGAACCCGCTCTGGTTGTAATGATGCTGTGCTTGATGCGCCCATCGATTCTATTGCTTCCATTTTCCTCACAGTTACAGACAACACCACAACTGCAGATTTGGCTTGGAATGCTTTGGCAACACCGGCTCTTTCCTCTTCGAATGCAGAATATGAGGTATGGCGATTAGAACCTGCTGGAGTTTGGACACAGGTTGGTTCTACATCAAACTTATTTTATTCAGACCCTGTAATATGGTGTGCAGATGAGCTCATCACCTATCGAATTGAATTAGGAGATAACCTTGGCTGTATTTCTGTTTCTAATGAGGTTGTGGAAAACCTTGAAAACCCCTTGCCGCCAGACCCGCAACCAATTGATTCTGTAACCGTAGTTGGCGGCCTAGCAAGAATAAGCTGGTTGCCCAACACGCAACTCAATGTTGTCCAGTACATAGTCGAAAGATTTGATTCTGGACTAGGAACTTGGCCTCCAATCTATACGGCCGTTGGTTATACTAATACAGATTGGGTTAATCCAGTCTCAATCGCAAACCAGGAAAGTGAATCCTATCGTGTTAAAGCGGTAAATAATTGTGCAATACCAATCATTGGAAGTCCCGTTTCGCTACACCAAACCATTTTTTTAGAAGTTGAAGCCGATGGTTGTCTTAAGCGTGCAAACCTTACTTGGAACGAATACTTAGATTGGCCAGAAGGGGTAAGGGAATATCAAATCTATTTATCCATTGATAATCAGCCGGAAGTTAGAATTGCTTCCACAGCGGACACAATTACTGAGTTTGTTCATGAAAATTTAGTTGCTGGTTCTGATTACTGCTATATAGTAAGAGCGGTAAGAGATGCAAGCCAAAGAATTACAAGCACTTCAAACGAGGTGTGCTTGACTTTAGATATTCCTAAAAGACAAGAATACTCCTATAATTACAGAACAACAGTTCAACCAGGAAATACAGGTATTGAAGAGTATTTCTACACTGATAATACCGCAGAATTTTTAGGCTTTAACCTTCAACGCGGTACAGACCCAAACGCAATGAGCACAATTTGGTTTATTCCTTTTGATGCTTCTACCAATTATTATGAATACACAGACCCTGGTGCAAGACCAAGTTCGCAGAGCTATTATTATTCAATAATTGGTATTGACGAGTGCGATTTGCCTGCTGATACAATGAACATTTCTCGGACTATATATCTTGAAGCTGAGGCAAATACGGATAGGACCAACTCTTTGCAATGGAATCCTTACCAGGGGTGGCTTGGTGGGGTAGATGCTTACAACATATACCGAAGTTACAACGGCCCCTTCGTCTTCTTGGAAACGGTCTCAAGCGGCCAACTCACCTATTTAGATAATATTGAAGACATCATTATTGGCGAAGGAAACTTCTGTTATTATATAGAAGCTGCAGAAGGTATTGGAACTCCTGTTGGGCCAGTTGTAGCACCACCAGCACCAGTTCTTTTTGCAGAAATGAGCCGCTCTAACGAAGCTTGCGCTAAGCAGCGTCCTAATGTTTTTATGCCAAACGCGTTCATGCCAGAAGGAGTGAATAACGTTTTTAAACCAGTAAGCATTTATGTAGAAGCCAACTCATACCTGTTTCAAATTTATAGCCGCTGGGGAGAACGAGTATTTGAAACTATAAACCCAAACGAAGGTTGGAATGGTTCGCATGGCGGCAAGAAAGACCCGCAAGGAGCATATGTATACTATGTACAATTTGTGTCGTCAGATGGCCAAACCTATTCTAAAAGCGGATCGGTTACCTTAATTCGGTAAGAGCTTTGGTTAGATTTGCTAAGCATTGAATACCAACAAATGAAAAAACACTTACTTCTCACTACAGTTTCAGCTTTAATTGCTTTCGGCAGCACCTTTGCACAAAGCCATCAGTGCGGTACGCACATAAAAATGCAAGAGCAGCTTAGCTTGTATCCAGAGCTTATTGACACAAGAAATCAGATTAATGAATTCACCGAAAGATGGATTTCTGACAATAAAAACAATCTTTCAAATAGAGCGGTAGAAATTATACCCGTTGTTGTTCATGTTGTATACAGTTCGGAAAGTCAGAACATTTCTACGGCTCAAATTCAATCTCAGATTGAGATTTTAAATGAAGATTACAGTGGTACAAATGCTGATGTAAGTGGCGTGCCGAGTGTTTGGACTAGCCTCGTTGCCAACACCGAAATTCAATTTGAACTGGCAACTTGCAACCCAGATGGTTATCATACCAACGGTATAACCAGAACATCAACAATAGTTACCAATTGGAATGGCTCTGATAATGTAAAATACACCAGCGAAGAAGGTCATGACGCTTGGCCAGCAACTGACTATTTAAACATTTGGATCTGTAATATTGGCTCAGGCTTACTTGGGTATGCTTACCAGCCTGGCATTAATGCCAGCTTAGATGGCGTTGTAATTGGCTACCGATATTTTGGCCTTGACAGCCAATCTTCGACATACGATTTAGGTAGAACAGCTACGCATGAAATCGGCCATTATTTCAATCTAGACCACCCGTGGGGCCCTGCAGGAAGTAATGCAAATTGTAATTTCAGTGATCAGGTGGGAGACACCCCTACGCAAGCAGAGCCAAATTACGGGTGTAACAACTCTTACCCATTAGAAAGCTGTGGCACTGGAATTAATAGCGACATGTTCAACAACTTTATGGACTATGGTAATGACGAGTGCTTGTTCTTCTTCACAAATGGTCAAAAATCTAGAATGCTTGCTGCGCTAAACGGACCAAGGGCATCGCTCAAATCTTCTAATGGACTTAGCTCATGCCCAGTAGGTATTGAGGATCATATCTTAGAATCTTCGCTTCTTATTTACCCTAATCCAACAGCAGAATTTATTAATATTCAGTCAGATCAGGCAGACAATATTATTTCTGAGATTAGAATTCTAGATATGGTAGGTCGCGAACTTTTGGTTCAATCTAACATCAAATTGGGCTATGCCGCCATTCAGTTAGATGTTTCCGAACTTTCTAAGGGCGCTTATGTTTTAGAAATAAGTTCTGAGCACCAACGAGTAAGTAGAAAAATTAATATCCTTGATTAAATGAACCAAAACGGTTTAGAGCACATTCTTAGCAGTAATATTTCTCCAGCGTTAAAAACCATTGCGCAAAAAGTGCTTGATAGAGAACGTATTTCGTTTGATGAAGGTGTACTTCTATATAAAGAAGGAGACCTACCTTATCTAGGCACTCTTGCCAATTTCATCAAAGAAAAGCGTTACGAAGACACGGTCTATTTCAATAGGAACTTTCACGTTGAGCCTACCAATATTTGTGTGTTTGACTGTAAGTTCTGCTCCTATTCTCGTTTGCTAAAGCAAAAATCTGAGGGTTGGGAATTATCTGAAGATGAGATTCTAGATGTTGTAAAGAATTACAAGGGAAAACCAATTACGGAAGTTCATATTGTAGGTGGTGTTCACCCAAAAATGGGGCTGCATTATTTTGCTTCGCTGATAAAAAAAGTGAAACAAATTATGCCAGATATACACGTAAAAGCTTTTACGGCTGTAGAGCTAGAATACATGTGTAGAAAGGCAAAGGTGAGCTACAAAGAAGGCCTTCAGCTATTAAAAGACCACGGCCAAGATTCTTTACCTGGTGGTGGTGCAGAAATTTTTGATGAGAAGGTTAGAGAAGAGATTTGCAACGATAAATGTACTTCTGAGCAATGGCTAGAAATGCACAGAACTGCACACAACTTAGGCATGCCAAGTAACGCTACTATGCTTTACGGCCATGTTGAGTCTTTCGAAAATCGTGTAGATCACATGGAGCGATTGAGAAAACTTCAGGATGAAACGGGGGGGTTCAACACATTCATACCCTTGAAGTATAGAAATGGCAATAATCAAATGAGCCATATTAAAGAGGTAAGCACTATTGAAGACCTCCGCAATTATGCCATTGGCCGTATTTACATGGACAATTTTGGGCACTTAAAAGCTTACTGGCCAATGATTGGACGTGAGACCGCTCAAATGAGCCTTGCGTTTGGTGTAGATGATATTGATGGCACCATAGACGATAGCACCAAGATTTACAGTATGGCTGGCGCAGAAGACCAAAACCCAGCGCTTTCTACCGAAGACTTAGTTGGATTAATTAAAGATGTAGGCCGTCATCCTATTGAGCGAGATACGGTT
>JBLHEU010000020.1:0-23083 GCA_047614525.1 Bacteroidia bacterium
AACATGCATGGTCAGAAATCCGTTCTGCCTGCTGACGAATTTCAGTCTTGACATTTTCAACAAAAGAAGCATCCCACGGGTAAATGGAACATGCGAACATGGCATCTTGCCAAATGAGAATCCCAAGGCTATCGCACACTTGGTAAAAGCGGTCTGACTGATAAACACCTCCACCCCAAACACGAAGCATATTCATATTACTTTCCTTGGCCGCAACCAGCAAATCGATCGTTTCTTTCTCTGTAACCGAAGAAGGAAAAACACTTTGAGGAATCATGTTCGCACCCTTCATGAAGATTGGTTTTCCATTAATTTCGAAGTAAAATGAAGTACCTATATCATCAGCTCTATTGATGAGTTTAATGCTTCGCACTCCAATTTTTCTAGTTAATGAAGCAAGCTGTTTATCAGATGATTTAGCCGTTACAGTAACCGCATAAATTGGTTGTGCTCCTGTACCATTTGGCCACCATAATTTTGGGTAGATGATGAAAAATGGAACCTCCACTTCATTCATGCCTTTCTTTAGGTTAGCCGATTTAGCCTTCTTGGTCTGGCCAGGAATAAAAACTTCTAAGTCAATTTTTGTTTCAACGGAAGATTCAATTCTAAAATGGGCGGTCCCCTCCATTCTTGCTTCCGAAAGTGAATCTTGACGAAGCCTAAAATTTTCTAATCGAACTTCATCCCAACTTTCAATTCTTACAGGTTTCCAGATGCCGCTAGTTACTAATCTCGGTCCCCAATCCCAACCAAACTGATAACCTGCTTTTCTGACAAATGAGGCAATCTTCTCATCTCCTGTATCGCTAGGCGAAGGAAGATTAAAACCCAATTCATCTCGCTTTTCACTCCCCTTTTTGATTGAGCTTGCGAACACAACTCTCAGTTCATTCTCGTCCTTTAGCAATGCTGAAATCTCGGTTTCATATCTACGAAACATATTCTCAGTTACAAGAATTAGGTTATCATTTAAATAAACTGAAGCATATGTATCCAACCCTTCGAAAACTAGCGTTTGGTACTTCCCAAGCTTCAAGCCTTGTTTTCTAAAATTGAGCTGATACTCCCAGCTTTCGTTCTCAATCCATTTGCATTTCGCTTCACCATCGGCATCTAACGGGTCTTCGATTACACCATTATCGTACAAGTCTGTGTGAACACAACCAGGAACGGTAGTAGGCAACCATTCGGAATCACCAACTTTTCGGAACTGCCAATTTTGGGATAATTCGACTGAACCATGCTGAGAAAACCCTAGAAAAGAAATGGCACAAATGAGTACCGTTATTAGATATCGCATAATGCTTCTAAAGCTTGTTTGGCCGCGTTCATTTTTCCTCTATCAAAGACATTCTTGCCTTCTTTGTTTTGCTTGTGCGAAGTAAAGTGAAACTGTCTTACGCCCGCCTTCCAAAGTGTTGGAATATTTTGGGCATTCACTCCACTCCCAGCCATAATGTCAATATCCCCTATTGAGGCAACCAATTGTTCCATCATCGAAACTCCGTTAATCGCTTTATCAGCCTGACCTGAGGTAAGTAATCGATTTATGCCGAGTCCTTGTAATTGCTCAAATACTTGCATTGGATTATGGCAAACATCAAATGCTCTATGAAATGTAACGGATATCGGTTTTGCCGCCTCAATCAGCGTTTTCATAGCCTCCAAATCCAATGAGTTATCTGATTTCAAAAGGCCAACTACCACGCCATTAACACCTAATTCTTTACATTCTTGTATTGATGAAAGCATCTGATTTAATTCCTCTGCGGAAGCCGTAAAGTCTCCTTCTCTAGGACGAATAATCACATGCAAATCAATGCTAATTGATTGACGAGTTTGCCTGGTTAACTGAAGTTTTGGCGTTAATCCATCGAGGTCCAGACGCGCACATAGCTCTACTCTCATAGCTCCGCATTCTTGCGCGGCAATAGCTGATTCAACCGAATCTACACACACTTCTATTTCAAATGGCCGGACGATAAACGTTTGCTTATTGGATGATTAACTCGTCAACGAAAATCCAACTTGAGCTACCAGCCGCATCGTGCCAATCTGGACACGGACCAAGTGAATGAATTTTCATTTTAACGTATCTAACCTCCGTCTTCTTGTTGGTTGATACCCCAAGCGACTCAATGAATTGGCCTTTCTCTTTTGGATCCGATTTAGGGGTTGCAGAGCCGATTAACTTAAAACTTTCGCCATCAATCGAAACCGCAAAATCAACTTTGGTTGGGGCAAAAATCCAAGCGTTGTTGTATTGATAGAAATTTGACGAGCAAGTTGATATTGACTTCGTTTCACCTAAATCAACGATTACTTCAGCATCCGAGATTTGATAGCCTTGCCATCTTCCATCACGAAAATCTAACGTTCCTAAAATCCCATCAGACAAACCTGTTTTCCCACCCGCACTATAAGAAGGACTGAACACCGCATTTACACTTGGAGTAATTCCCAAACCTTGGTGAACGGCCAATTTTAAAGGGAACTTTTTTGAATATTCTTTTCCGTTTAAAACCGCTGAAAAAATCAAACCTTGTGATTTAGTAAACGTTGAATCCGAAATCCATTCTTCTTTTTCACCACCAAAATCAACCATGGCTTTAAGTTCATCTTCGGCTTTCTCAACGGATACTTTAATTCCATTTTCAAGAATCTCGGTCTTAAACCCAATCGGAATTTTCTCAAATCCGTAATTAACTCCCCACTTTTCTAAGCGAAGATAATGCTTGGCCAATCTTGAACTGAATTCATCAAAATCTCGTTCTTCTGGGTAAGACCAAAGCACTTCGGCCAAACCAATCATTCTCGGGAAAACTTTAGAATCCAGGTCATTTTCGTCTGGCACGTGCTCTGTCCACATATTGCATTCTCCGCCTATAATTCGCTTGGCTGATTCTTCATTCAATTCTGCTGGAATTGGATCAAATCCGTAGATTTTCTCAAGGTTGATGAGTTCTAAACCATAATCTAAATAGCAATGGCTAGTGGGGCTCATTATGGCATAATTCCCGCTTGTTGCCGCGTCTATTCCGCCTTGCATCCCGCGCCAACTTTGCACCGTTGCTCCTTCTGCTAATCCGCCTTCCAAAATCTCATCCCAACCAATGAGCTTGCGTCCATTTTCATTTAAGAAAGTTTCCATTCGCTTGATGAAATAACTTTGTAATTCGTCCTCATCATGAAGCCCTTCATCGCTGATTCTCTTCTGACATTTATCGCAATTCTCCCAACGGTATTTCGGGCTTTCATCTCCACCGATATGGATGTACTCGCTCGGAAACGACTCCATCACTTCGGTTAAAACATCTTCCAAAAACATGAAGGTGGAATCATCACCCGCGCAGTAAACATCTTTAAAAACACCCCATTCTGGTGTCACTTCAAATGGGCCATCAGTGCAAGCTAAATGCGGATATGAAGCCAATGCGGCTAACGAATGACCTGGCAATTCGATTTCCGGAATAACCGTGATGTGCCTGGATGAAGCATATTCTACAACTTCTTTAATCTGTTCTTGCGTGTAAAAACCCCCATAAGTTGAGCCGTCTTCTTCGGTTCGCCAAGCACCAATTTCCGTAAGCTTTGGATATTTCTTAATCTCAATTCGCCAGCCTTGGTCTTCGGTTAAATGCCAATGCAAAACGTTCATTTTGTAGTAAGCAAGAAGGTCAATGTATTTCTTAACCACATCTACGGACCAGAAATGCCGAGAACAATCAAGCAATAAACCTCGGTGTTGAAAATGAGGTTTGTCTTTAATCGACAGGCATGGAAGATCAATTTCAGCCCCACCTGAAGCCACCATTTGACACAATGACTGAATACCATAAAAAACTCCGCTTCGAGTATTCGAACTGATAATCAATGAACTTGGTTGAATGTCGAGTTCATAGTATTCACTCCACATTTCGGCAGTTAAAGCCGTGTCCTTTTGAATCAGAATATCATTGGACAATTCCTCGCCACGGTACTCAATTACATGAGCATCCATGCCCGTAAACTCTAACAATTGATCTTTTAGAAGCTCAGCTTCGGATTGGAATTCAGGTGAATAGTAAATCGTGCCCCAACCTAATTTGAAGAATCCTTCAATGAAGACAATGGAGTCGGGCTGAGGAATAATCGCAACATCTTCCACTTTCACTTTATGGGCATTCCGTTCAGGAAAATGACACCCAGCGGCTAAGAGCAATAAAGGCAATAGATGCTTCAATCCCATTTTCTATCGAAATCAGCTTTAACCATATCGTGATGGCCTTCATAAGTACACGCGAAATCAAATCCTTCATAAACTGAGTACGCGCCAAACTCACCATTCATGTTCAAAGCCATAAACCCAACTTGAAGTCCATCCAAATTATCATGCTTTCGAATAATTCTGTTCACCACATCTACACAAGCTTCTTGCGGAGTTGCACCATTTCGCATAAGCTCTACAACCATGGCACTACCAGAAACACGAATAACAGCTTCGCCTAAACCAGTAGCACAAGCACCTCCAACTTCATTATCAACAAAAAGACCTGCTCCAATTATTGGCGAATCTCCTACTCTACCATGTAGTTTGTATGCCGCCCCGCTGGTGGTACACGCTCCGCACAATCTTCCTTCTGCATCAAGCGCAAGTATTCCAATCGTATCGTGGTTCTCAACGTTAATTACAGGCTTGTATTGAGACTCAATCAACCATTCCTTCCATGCTTTTTCCGATTCTTCGGTTAAGAGATTCATCGGCTCAAAGCCTTTTTCAATTGCGAATTGCCGTGCCCCCGCACCGCTTAGCATGACGTGCGGAGTTTCCTCCATTACCTTCCTAGCAACAGCAATCGGGTTTTTCATATCCTGCAAAAAAGATACTGCACCGCAGTCGCTTTTCTCGTTCTGTATGCATGCGTCAAGCGTTACTTTTCCTTCTCTATCTGGTCTTCCACCATATCCCACCGAAGTAGATTCAGGATCATTCTCAGTCACCATTACACCTTTTTCAACAGCGTCAAGCGCATGACCCCCGATTTCTAAAATCTTCCATGCTTCGGCATTACACGGCATGCCGTGTTTCCAAGTAGAAATTGTAATTGGCTTTCTGGCTGGCAGGAAAACAACACTCGCCTCTTCCTCCGATTTGTTGCTTGCACAAGACGATGCTGAACCTGCTATTAAGGCAGCGGCACCAATACCTGCCGTTTTTAAAAACCTCCTTCTTTCGCTCATAGCGTGAAAGTAAAATGAAATAACGAATGACCACGAATCGAGCGTAATCGAAATCTGTACTGACGAGACGTTTTGGCGAGATTGTTTTGGCGAATATTGTACTGCGTAAACCACTCTTCATGACTGACACAACCAAAACAAATTACACCAGAGCATTTATCGTAGTCACCTCCCTGTTTTTCATGTGGGGATTTATTACCGTTCTGGTTGATTCATTAATTCCTCGCTTGAAGGAAATTTTTGAACTCACATACTTCCAAGCAGGATTGGTGCAGTTCGCTTTTTTCATGGCGTACTTCTTTTTATCCATTCCGTCTGGTTTCATTTTAGCACGGATCGGTTATAAAAAAGGAATGCTCCTTGGATTAGCAACAATGGGAGTAGGTTGTGTGCTATTTTGGCCTGCAGCCGAACTCAGAATTTTCGAAATATTCTTGCTTGGCTACTTCGTTTTGGCAGGTGGAATGACCATTCTTCAAGTAGCAGCAAACCCTTACGTTTCTGTATTAGGTGATGCGAGAACAGCATCTAGCCGCCTCAATTTATCGCAGGCATTTAACTCCGTTGGAACGACCATTGCTCCCATTATTGGTGCGATGTTTATTCTAAGCGATAACATCAATTCTGGTGATGAAATTGGTTTGCTTCCTGAAGCAGAGAAACTAGCGTATTACGCGTCTGAAGCTTCTGCAGTGCAAGCCCCATTTGTTGTTTTAGCCTTTGCACTTTTAGCATTGGCCGGGTTGGTTGCCGTGGTTAAACTTCCTGATGTTTTAGACACCAAACACGCAGGCAGCTATATGAAAGCCATGGCGAATAAACGGCTCATGATGGGCGCGGTGGGAATCTTTGTTTATGTAGGCGCTGAAGTTGCGATTGGAAGCTATTTGGTTAGCTACTTTCTCGACATGAACATGGCGGAAGCCATCAAGAATAATGACTTGCTTTCCAGCATCTCCTCTTCTCTTTTAAACACATCTGATTTAGATTCAATTGATGCCAAAGGAATTGTTGGAGCGTTTGTCACTTTCTACTGGGGAGGGGCAATGATTGGAAGATTTGTTGGGGCTTATTTAACCAGCGTCTTATCACCAGGAAAAGTGCTTGGTGGATTTGCAACTGGAGCCGTTTTATTGATTCTGATTTCAATGTCTGCATCTGGGTTAACTGCCATGATTTCAATCTTGGCTGTCGGTCTTTTCAATTCAATTATGTTTCCCACAATCTTCACGATTGCCATTGAAGATTTGGGCGATTTAAAACCACAAGGTTCTGGTATTCTTTGTACCGCAATTGCTGGTGGCGCCATTATCCCTCCATTGTATGGTTACTGTACAGATTTGGCGGGATTCAAACTTGCTATGCTCCTATTAATCGCCTGCTACGGTTACATTTTCCTTTATGGTATCACATCCAAACGAAATCTTGCCTAACATGACTTTCAAGCAATTTCTAGTCCTAGCGCTAATGGTGCTGGGTTTAATCACCTTCCAGTCTTGTAAAACGGAATTACCGAAATCTGGTAACGCTCAGTTCGTCAATCCTTTTATCGGAACAGGCGGTCACGGACATACTTTCCCTGGCGCAACCAGACCTTTTGGAATGGTGCAATTAAGCCCAGATACACGGCTGGAAGGTTGGGACGGCTGTAGTGGTTATCACAACACAGATTCTATTGTTTACGGATTTAGTCACACGCATTTGAGCGGAACTGGTGTTGGCGATTATTGCGATATTTTACTCAAACCTTGTGTTGGCGCTGTAAACTGGAACAATGGCTACAAAAGCTCACCAGACAGCGGATATGCCTCCTACTTCAACAAGCAAACAGAGATTGCAGAAGCTGGGTTTTATTCTATGGAATTAGAAGAAGGAATTAAGGTTGAGTTGACTACAACCGAACGCGCTGGATTCCATCGTTACACGTTTGAAAACGTAGAAAATGCACACGTAATAATTGACCTCGAACATCGGGACAAACTACTCGATGCGAACTTAGAATTTGTGAATGATTCAACGGTTCAAGGTTTCAGAAGGTCTAAAAGCTGGGCTGAGGATCAGCATGTGTTTTTCTATGCGGTTTTCAACAAAAAGTTTGATGCAAGTCTGGTAGTCGAAGAATATAACATCAGCCCTGACACTACGATGAAACTAGCGACTAGAGGAGCTTTAAAATTCGACCTGAATGAAGGCGAAGAACTGCTTGTAAAAGTTGGGATTTCTGCCGTTGATTTGGAAGGCGCAAAAAAGAACCTCGAAGCTGAAATTTCGGGATGGGACTTTGACCGAGTGAGAACTGAATCAAATCAGGCTTGGAATAAAGAATTGGCTAAGATTGATGTAGAAGGTGCAGAAGACGACAAGGTTATTTTCTATTCGGCATTGTACCACACGATGATTGCGCCAAATCTATTTTCGGATGTTGATGGTCGGTACCGAAAAATGCTTCGTAAGGATTCTGTTCAGCAAAAAACAAGAATTGGTCAATTACCTGAAGGCGAAAACCAATACACGGTTTTTAGTTTGTGGGATACGTACCGAGCCGCTCACCCGCTTTACACCATTGTTGATGAGAAGAGAACGAACGAATACATCCGCACATTTCTTCGTCAGTATAAAGATGGAGGCCAACTTCCAGTATGGGAATTAGCTGGTTATTACACGGGATGTATGATTGGTTATCACTCGGTTCCGGTTATTGCTGATGCCTACGTTAAAGGAATTACCGATTGGGATGTAAATCTGGCTTTAGAAGCCATGCAACATTCAGCTACTGCATCAGATTTAGGTTTGCCATCACTGATTAAGAAGGGCTTCATACCTACCGGGGATGAGCCAGAATCTGTGAGCAAAACACTCGAATATGCTTATGATGATTGGTGCATTGCGCAATTTGCCAAAGGCTTAGATGAGTCTGAGATTTATGAAGAATATATTAGTCGCGCGCAGAATTACAAGAACCTTTACAACCCAAAAAATGGCTTTTTACAAGGCCGAAGAAATGGTGGGTGGTACGGGCCATTTGTACCAGAAGAAGTGAATTTCAACTATACAGAAGCCAACGGCTGGCAGTACAGTTTGGCCGTGCCTCAAGATGTTTCTGGGTTGATTGATTTAATGGGTGGAAATGAAAATTTCAATGCGCATTTAGACAAGATGTTTACTGCCGACAGCGAAACGGAAGGCAGACACCAAGTTGATATTACGGGGTTAATTGGTCAGTATGCACATGGTAACGAACCGAGCCACCACATGGCTTATTTGTACAGTTATGCTGGGCAACCGTGGAAAACGCAAGAGCGCGTTTCTGAGATTTTAGAAACCATGTACCAAAACGCTCCAGATGGGCTTTCTGGTAATGAGGATTGTGGTCAGATGTCTGCATGGTACGTATTGAGTTCAATGGGTTTCTACCCTGTTTGCCCAGGTTCCGACCAATACGTTATTGGAACTCCTTTGTTTAATGATGTTTCCATCAACCTTGAAAACGGAAATCAATTCAAAATCTCTCGTTCTGAAAAAGGAAAATACATCCAATCTGTTTCGATAAATAATCAACCATTTGAAGCTTCTTTCATTACACATGAGCAAATCGTCAATGGAGGTGAACTGGCTTTTACAATGGGAACAGAGCCAAATGAAAATTGGGGTGTTGGAGGTAATAATCAACCATCAAGTTCAATTGAAAACGAACAAATTGTAATTGCTCCTTCGATTAACGCGTCATCCAGAACATTTGAAGATTCGTTGGTAATAGAAATCCTATCTCCTCAAAGAAATGCCGCAATTTTATACTCGCTCAAAACGAAATTGAGTATTGACACCGTTCTGTATTACAGCCCATTTACAATACACGAATCCACCGAAATAGAAGCTTTGGCAATGACTAAAGACGAACGTCTTAGCAAACTCGTTAAAGCTGATTTTAAGAAGATTATGGGCGGCAGAACAATCAAACTTTTCTCAGAATACTCCAATCAGTATTCAGCCGGAGGCGATAAGGCGTTGATTGACCAAATAAAAGGCGGACGCGAGTTCAGAACAGGTGATTGGCAAGGTTACCGAAAAGACCTTGAAGCCATTATTGACCTTGGAAAAGCAGAGACAATTAGAAGCCTTAGCCTCGGTTGTTTGCAAGATATTAAGTCGTGGATTTGGATGCCTAAAAAAGTGACCTTCTATGTCTCAACTGATGGTAAGACTTGGAAAGAAGCTCCTCCTTACAATAATCCAACGGTAGCTGATGACGAGTATGGGGCATTACGTGCGGAGTTTATTGGACTTTATTCTGATGAAAAAGCCAGATATATAAAAGTGATTGCTGAGAATTATGGCGAGTGTCCGTCTTGGCATTTAGGCGCTGGAGGCAAAACTTGGCTGTTTGTTGATGAGTTAACCGTGAATTAATTCAACGATCTTTGAATCGTTATGTCTAAAGAAGAGGAAATAAGAAAAGAAATAAAGTACCGAACATCCAGAAGTTCTGGTGCTGGTGGCCAGCATGTAAATAAGGTTGAAACGAGAGTTGAGTCCATCTTCAATGTTAGCACAAGCAAGTTTTTATCTGAGGAACAAAAAGCTTTAATTCTTGACAAACTTTGTAAGCGGATTACAAAAGATGGCGAGTTAATTATCGCAGCCAGCGACAAAAAATCGCAACATCAGAATAAAACTATTGCTACCGAAAGGCTTCTAGATACACTGAGATCGGCTCTTATCAAAGCAAAAAAACGAAGGCCCACCAGAATCCCAAGGTCGGTAAAAAAGAGACGGCTGTCTGACAAGAAGAAAACGGCTGAGAAAAAATCTGGACGAAACTTCCGTCCAGACCAAGATTAATTGAGCCAATTTTAACCTCGAAATAGAATCCTATTTTTACACTTCGTTGAAGCAAAAAAACCCAAAGACTAGTATGAACGATTTTGTAATTATGGGTGAGAATTTACCCCAAGTTGCTAGTTGCGCTATGATTTGGGTTGCGACAAATATGAAATCGTAATGAAAAAACTCATTTTCATCTATCTTTCTCTTCTCATATTAATTGGCTGTTCAAACAAGCCCGATCAATCTGAAACGGTTGAAATTGCAGAACCAGCTATTTTCGAAGAAACTTTTGAAGTTAATCGAGAATTTGAAGTACAAGGACACCGTGGTGCACGCGGACTTTATCCAGAAAACAGCCTAGAAGGCTTTGTTTCTGCCATTGACTTGATGGTAAACACTGTTGAAATGGATGTGGCAATTTCCAAAGACAAACAAGTTGTAGTTTCTCATGAGCCGTGGATCAGTTCTACCATTTGCTGGGGCCGTAACGACAAACCCGTAGCAGAAGGAAAAGGTTTGAATATTTACAAAATGAATTATGACGAGGTGACAAACTACAATTGTGGAAGTCAACCTCACCCAGACTTTCCGTTGCAAGCAAAATTCAGCACGTTTAAACCGTTATTAAGCGAAGTAATTACTGAAGTTGAATCGAATGCTTCTGCACTTGAAATTCCTGTTCCCAAATACAATATTGAAATAAAAAGCACACCAGAAAGTGACGATATTTTTCATCCTAAGCCAATGGAATTCGTGGAGCTAGTTCTGGCACAGATTAACTCTTCTGGCATACACGACCGGACTATTATACAGTCGTTTGATGTGCGGGCCCTCCAAGCATCGAAACAGCTTGATGCATCTATACCTGTTGCTCTTTTAATTTCTGAAACCAACGGTTTTGAAAAGGATTTAGAAAAACTAGGTTTTACCCCAGAAATCTACAGTCCAAACTATAGGTTGGTAAACGAAGCTATGGTACGTTCTTGCCGCCAAAACAATATTCAAATTATTCCATGGACCGTGAATGAAGAGGAAGATATGGAGAAGCTTTTAGAGCTCGGTGTAGACGGGTTTATTACCGATTATCCAGACGTAGCGTTAACGCTAAAAATGTAGGATCAACGCATTACTCGTTTGGCCCAATCAACATCCTTAAGTAGTCCAATTTTCTCCACCGTACCATCAATAGCATACGGCTTTGCGTTAAGCTGAAGCAAGTACATGAAACTCGTAGCCGAGACTTCCTCCTTCACTTCCAGAGATAGTTTACTCAGTTCGTAAAGTGTCCTTTTCAACCCTTCTTCACTTTTAAACTGCACCATAATTTGGTACGTCTCATAAGAATCTGCAAAGGCCTCTTGTTTGCTATCGGCAACTGATTTTGTACTTAGACAAGAAGTAAAAAACACTGCGATGAAAAGAATTAAACCTAATCGGAACATATTCGAAATTAGTTCAAATATTTGACTGGGTTGTAGCCAAAAACATTCTCATTTTCATACCTTCCATCCATGCCATTTAAAGTATACAGATCTTCTGCCGGTTCGGGTAAAACCTTCACTTTAGTCAAAGAATATTTACGGTTAGCGCTGGCTTCAAATAAACCTGACCATTACCGTGGAATTCTAGCCGTAACCTTCACAAACAAGGCTGCGGAAGAGATGAAATCCAGAGTCTTGGAATCACTCAAAACGTTAAGTCAACCTTCAACAGAAGTTGATGCCATGGGCGATATTCTAATTTCGGAACTGGGAGTTTCATCGAAAGAACTAAGCGAAAGATCGGCTGCAGTTTTAAAACACATGCTTCATCATTATTCGGATGTTAGCATCAGCACCATCGACAAATTCAGCCATAGGCTAATCCGAACATTTTCTCAGGATCTCGGTCTATCAATAAACTTTGAAGTAGAGTTAGACAAAGACGTTTTGGAGCAAGGTGTTTTAGACGAGTTAATGAACAAAGTTGGCTCTGACCCCACTCTAACTAAGGCTTTGGTTGATTTGGTTCAATCCACCACAGAAGACGAGAAAGGTTGGAATATCGATGACCGTATTAAGAAGTTTATTGCCGTTCTTTTTTCAGAAGAAAGCCGCTTTCATTTAGACCACCTTTCAAAAATTGAATTACCAGAATTTGGTAAGCTCCGTACAAATTTGAATAAGCAGATTCGCGAAACAAAACAAGAACTGCGCGAAATAGGAAAGTCGACCCTTGTCTCATTTAAAAATCATGAATTAGTAGCTCAAAGTTTATCTGGTGGAGCAAGCGGTATACACGGCTATTTCACTAAGCTTTCAAAGGGAAAGTTTGAACTGGCATCTGCAACTATTTCGGGTAGAATTGAAGACGAAAAATGGTATGGTGGGAAAGCTTCGCCTGAAGAAAAAAGTGCCATTGATGCCCTCGTTCCAAGTCTAACAAAGGGATTTGAAAGAGCACAGACGTTAGTTCCTACCGTCAATTATCAGCAAATAATATTCGACCATATCTACGGAGTTGCACTTTTAGACGAAATGCAGCGCATTCTTTCTCAATTACAAGAAGAGGAAGAAGTAGTTCACATTGGTGAGTTCAACCACATGATAAGTAATGTGGTGATGACAGAATCTGCTCCATTCATTTATGAACGAATTGGTGCCCGTTACCATCACTTTTTAGTGGATGAATTTCAGGATACTAGCATTTTACAGTGGTTTAATCTTCTCCCACTAATTGACGAAAGTTTAGCGCATGATAATTTATGCCTGATTGTTGGAGACGCCAAGCAAAGTATTTACCGCTGGCGCGATGGAGATGTTCGACAATTCACCCAGCTTCCGAAAATTCATAAACCACCACATGTAGCAGAACGCCTTGCTTCTCAGGAAGGACTTCAGCGTCTTTTTGCTGTGAGGCAGAATGCCCTTACGGCTGCTTTAGACCTACAGAACCTTGGTTCCAATTATCGTTCTACATCAACGGTTGTTGAGTTTAACAACACTCTTTTTGAGTCTCTTCAAAATCTTATGCCCGAAGCTTTTCAGGACATGTATTCAGATAGTAAGCAGCTCGTTAGCAATAAAAACGAGGGTTTAGTTGAGGTTAAAATGCTGAGACAAGAAGAAGGTGGAAGAAGTTGGCCAGAATACCAAGGGTTGGTTCAAAATCAGATTACCGATTGGGTTGATGAATGTTTGGCTGATGGATATTCGCCAGGCGATATTGCCATCATCTTCAGAACAAATAAGGATGCAATTTCAACCGCACTTTATCTCATTGAAAACGGATATAACGTAGTTTCTAGCGAGTCTTTGCTCATAAATAGCTCTTCTAAAGTTCGACTATTGGTAAACCTTGCAGCCTTTCTATCCGATTCTAGCAACGCCACCAATACCGCAGAATTGCTAGAGAACTTGGTCTGTTTCACCGAAGACAAAAGCGCTCTATCAACGCATTTAAGAAATTCTAAGGGTGGAAAAGATGCTGTTTACATTTTCGACTTACTTAATCAAACTTATCCACGCGTTAATTGGAAAGCCTTAAGGCAAGAAACCCCGTACAGTTTGTTCTCAATTATTATCGATGGGCTTTTCAAAAACTCTAGCGAACCGCATCTGAGTTTTTTCCTTAATGAGGTTTTAGCCTTCACTCAAAACAAGCGAAAATCACTGACCGATTTCATTGAGTTTTGGATAGAAAAACGACACAAGTTGTCTATCGCATTAGAGGAAAGCGACAATGCCATCAGCATAATAACTATACATAAAAGCAAAGGGCTCGAATTCCCAATCGTAATTCATCCTTATGCTGATTATCCAACCAAATCGGGAACAAATTCTATTTGGACATATGTTGAAGATGAAGCATTTCTACCTGTTGATAGGCTGCGAATAAAATGCTCCAAAGCACTTGAAAACACGCCATTTTCAAAGGACTATGAATTAGAAGGCTCACTTGAATTGATGGACATGTTTAATGAGCTTTATGTTGCATTAACGCGCGCCAAAAAACGGCTTTACGTTTCGGGTAAACTCAAGAACAAACCAGCGGATGATGTCAATCCGAGTACGGCCATTCAATACATTAGGAAGCACCTTCTCGGCACAGATTATGACAATGCAGAAATGAGCTTAAGCATTGGTGCCCGAGACAAAGTTGTAGCTAAACCGAATGAAAGTTCAAACCTTCAATTACACAGAACGGGCGACCCTTTTTGGCACGAACGTTTAAGTTTAGCGCAGCCAAGTGTTGCGGTTAACGATAAAGACGATTCTGCAAATGCTCGTCTTCGTGGAATTGCAATCCATGATGCGCTTGCAAAAATTAATACTTCTGCGGATGTAGAAAAGGCGGTTAAATCATTGGTTGAGGAAGGACAAATCCCTAAGGTTGAGACGGAAGAATTGGTGAGTCACATTCATACCCTTTTAGAAAGACCTGAGTTAAAATCGTTGTTTTCTGGTGATAAGAAAATTAGAAATGAAGCGGATATTCAGTTAGCCAACGGGCAATGGTTACGTCCGGACAGAGTGGTAACTCACAACAAGTCTGCTTGGGTAATTGACTACAAAACGGGAGAGGAACGCAAGGAGCACAAAAGACAAATTGAGGATTACAAATCGGCCATGCACCAACTTGGTTTTTCTGAGGTTGAAGGCCTATTAATATATCTCGATTCCGAAAACGTGGTGAATGTTTAGAAGCATACCTTCGGCAAAAATTGAGTTTGCCACATGAGTTTTGCTAGACGTTTCGGGTATTTTTTGTTTGGAGTTGGTTTAGGCTGCATCCTAGTTTACGCCCTATTAATCCGCGATAGAGAATTTCCATCTTGGCTGCCAGAAGGTAGAGTGCTTGAAGAGTTGGCGGCTGACACTGTAGTTATTTCAGAATCCCTCATACTGCCTTTTGCAGACTCTCTTTTGCCTGAAAGAATTCTAAAGTGTGACGTTCTTTTTGGCGAGAGCGTGGTCAGAGACCAGCCTTGCAAAGAGTATCAACTGCAATCGGAAACTGAAAGAATGCGATTTGAAATTTGCGACAAGCAAATTACCTTAATGGAATACGAAGCGCGTTAATCCTCTTAATTAAAAGAAGCAGCTTTCTCGGTTACCCTCTCGCTTTCTGGAAAAAATTGCGTTGCCCAGTTCATGGTTTTCTTAGCAGAGTCTGTATAGTTCTGCTCAACCATAATATCAGCCCAACGCATCATTCCATCTTCTAAAACACCTTTAGACGCTTTGCTTGGACGATACTTTGGATTCTCGTACAACTTAACTAGGTTGGTCATTGCCAATCCTAAATCACGCTCAGCCTGACCAGTATTTCGGTTCATCTGCTCTAACACACCTTTAAAGAAGAGAAGGTTCCAATCATCAGGCATCGCCTTGGTCATGTACTTGTAAGACGAAACAGCGTTTCTCAGTTTCTTAGGGTCATTAATCCATCGTTCAGCATCGGCAACGCCAGCCTTCTTCAAATCTTCGAAAAAATCTGAATTGTCTTCGTACCAAACACCATCCCTATCCTTCTTCACAAACTTGGCAGCATACTTAAAAGCATTTTTTAATGCCTTTGGGTAATCCTCTTGAACCTTTTCATCATTCGACTCGCTTAGTTCAAAAAATGCCATTGAGATGTACAAATATATTTCAGGGTCTTTCTTGTATTTATCGTTTTCAATCATCCCTTCTCCTTTTGAAATGATGCTTCCAAATTTCTCCTCCATGAAGAGTTTTTCCATCTTAAAATTCATACCACCAACAACTTGAGCGGAGCCAACGAAAGAGATTAGAGAGAAAAAGCTAAGGGCAACTAATTGTTTGAAAATACTCATGATAAATGTGATTGTTTTGAACCAATGCGAATGTAGGCAACTATCGTGCTAAACCAGAGAGCAAGAACTGTCTGCAATATCAAGGGCTGTTAAAGTTTGTGAGAATTCAGCACAAAAACAAACGATACGCTAGAATTACACGTTCCAATTTTGACATAATTGATAGGCAGCGTAACACTAACGAAAGAGAACACGTACTTTCTTTTTCTATTTGTTACAATTGTACTAGCAAGCACGTAGGTATCAAACTACTTTCACCAGCCTAAAACAAATACAATGAGAGCATTTACATTAATAATTATTTCGGTCGTACTTCTTAGCTCATGCGATCAGAGAGAAAAAGAACTGGAGCAGAAACTTCTGGAGATGGAGCAATCGGCTTCTAAAAAAGACAATGACATCAATTCCTTCATCGATTCTTTTACTGAGATTCAGACCAACTTAGATAGTATCAAACAACTTGAAGGTATTATTACTGCTCGAGCCATCGATAATCTTGAATCAAGTTCAACCGCAGAAGATGCTATTATTGAAGACATGATGCTCATTTATGAGAACATGAAAAGAACACGTAATCAAATTGAAACGTTGGAAAAAAATCTTAACAGCAGCTCAATTGCCTCCGATAAATTAAAAAAACTAATTGCTAAGCTCAAGTACGACATCATTGCGAAAGACGATGAAATTATGATGCTCAAAGAAGGATTGGTAGAGTCAAATATTTATATCGATAAATTGATGTCTAGCGTTGACCGACTTGCACTGGAAAATGAGCGTAGAGTTCAAGTAATTCAGCAAAAAAACGTTGAGCTTCAGGAGAAAGAAGAGGAAATTCAAACAGGTTTCTGGATTGCCGGAACAACCAAAGGCCTCAGAAACCAAAACATAATTGACAAGGAAGGCGCCTTCTTAGGAATAGGCGGAGTTAAGGTTGTTTCTGAAGAGATGAACCTAGATGATTTGGCTCAGATTAACATTCAGGAAATCACGGAAATTGAACTTACTGGAAAAAAGCCTGAGCTGGTTACGTCTCACCCAAAACACACGTACGAGTTTGTAATGGGCGAAAAAAACCAGGTTGAAAAACTTGTAATTGATGATCCAGATGCTTTCTGGCAGAACTCGAAAGTGCTGGTAATCATTGTCAACTAGGTTGAACTTTCATTCTACAGATATTGCAACTCCGAGCTCGCGCTCGGAGTTTGCTTTTTATGGACTATTCTATCTTGCAATTTGAAGATGCTCAAGTGATGGATTCAATACTTTTCATACAAAGTTTTCTTGTTACCGAAGTTGACAAAATGCATTCAGCAGGAGTTGAATTGCATCTATTATCTGCAATGATTCATGGGATTGAAACAAGTGGCGCTCTGCTAGATCAGCTCCCTTTTAAGGCAAAGGGACAAGGCAAAAAACGCTTCAACTTAGCGTTGAGAAAACTCTTCCCAAAAGCTTATGTTGATGCTAACGTAAAGCTTGATTTGTATAGCCAACTACGAAGCCATATGGCGCATTGCATGTTGCCAGCCAAATCAATTATCGTTGTTAAAGATGACTCAAAACAACATCTTGTTTTCGAGGGAAAACTGCTGCATGTCAGTTTAGAAACGCTGTACAATGACTACCGTTGTGCTATGGAGTTACTCATTGAGAAATTGGAAGAAGGAGAACTAAAAAGCAAGCACATTGCTTTTGAAAATTTGCGTTCAATTTCGGAATGAAGCCTTTAGAAGATATTCAATCCCGAGCCGAACTTGACCGTTTTACGAGCAACTATTGATTGATAAGCGTGTGTGGGCTTTCTATTTACCGAAGTTGTAAAACTTAACCTTGAAGAGCATCTGCCTAAACAATCTTCCCTTAAAAAAGAACACTTTAACCGATGGCTGGAGCTATTCAGTAAAACTATTGACGCTCATTTTTCTGGCCCCAAGGCACACTTAACAAAGAAGCGAGCAATGAGCATTGCTACCGTCATTCAATTAAAAATTGCCCCTGTTTAAGTTAAAGCAGGTTTATTCTCCAATCTGCTTGCTCTAAAAACACCAACGGCCAAGAACAAGTGTAGCAGTACCACAAAACGTAATGAGTGATGCATGAGTTGCGGAAGATGGTCCCATCCAATCAGCATACCGAGATAAAGTGCAATGAGAAACAGCGCGTAATGCCCAGTCCATTTTGGACGGTTTTTCTTGAGCAATGCAAAACCAAATATGGCATTTGTAGGAAGCGCCCAAAGGATATTCCAGTTACAATCAGCAGAGAAATGGTTTGTGAAAAACCACAGAAAAATTCCATTCCAACCTATGAAACTAAAGACCATAAACACCAGACCTTCAAATATTCTGGTAGACCACCTAGCTGCCCGAAACATGGTGACCATAACTGCGCTTAACAGAAGAAATGCTAAAAACACAATTTTAGGTACAAACCAACTTTTAGCTTTTGAAACTGGAGCTGCCCCAAACGTAATTTGTTTAAGATCAACCAAGGGAATTCTAGCACCATCACGCATAATGAAAGCGTTATCAAAAGCTTTCTCTAACTCTTCTGGTAAATACATATACTGAGCAGCGGTTGCCGGCTCATCAATCACGGCACCAAGGCACAAGTCAATGCCCAAATCACCCCAAGGCTGTTCTTTAAGGATGTGTAAATCTGTTAGTTCCCGAATGGAAAGTCGAGGCTCGCTTAAATGCGTTGAATCAAATTCCACTGCTCCATTTAAGGCGTCCTGAATTACATCACGCGGACGCGTTGAACAATTATCAAAAAAGTAATCGTAGAGATAATCCTTATTCTCTGGCAGTGCATTCCAAAGCAGCTTGTCAAGCAAGGCCTGCTTTTGAGTTAAGGTTAAATTCAAATACTGTTCACGTACAGACCGATTGTAGTATTCATAAGATCGCACAAAGTTTGAATACCGGTTTGCTGCAACCATGTACAAGGATCTGCCTTGAACAAAGTTCCAGTAGAAATTAGGCTGATTAAAATCGAATATTCCGTAATTGTAAACTGCATCAAACCCCAAACTTGGATCATGAATGCGAATGGCTGTGTGACCGAAAGCTTCATAGAGCTCTTCGCCAGGGCCGCAAGTAACTAGCGTCACAATACTTTCATCGGTCAACTCAATTTGGGGCTGCGCAAAACTGATAGTAACGATAGAAAGAAATAGAAAAGTTAGGATGCGATTCATACTACAAAAGTAACTTTCGTTTTTCCTGATTTCTGATCTAGCAACACGTTTTCAAGAAACTGGGTGATTCACCTATATTTGGATCATAATCAAACCAAACCTATGATTAAAGAATTTAAAGAGTTTATTAGTAAAGGCAACGTGCTAGAAATGGCGGTTGGTCTTATTATGGCCACGTATTTCGGAGCAATCATTAAGTCTCTTGTTAAGGACATCATTATGCCACCGATAGGAATGGCCATGGGCGGAATGGATTTTAACGATCTAAAAATGATTCTTCAAGAAGCCGCCATGAATGCAGAGGGTGTAATAACAACTCCAGAAGTTTCCATCATGTACGGAACGTTCATCAACACAATTATTACATTCGTTATAGTAGCGTTTTGTATTTTCTTGGTTGTAAGAGCATACAATAACATGAAGCGAAAAGAAGCGGCTGCGGCTCCAGCAGCACCCCCAGCACCTTCTAAAGAAGAAGTTTTGTTAGGAGAGATTAGAGATTTATTAAAGAAATAATTTATTCGATTAGATAGTATGAAGTCCGCTCACCAAAGTGAGCGGACTTTTTGTATCGTGACATTTCCATGACAAACCAAACAGTTGGCTGAGCGATCTTCGCGCAGCGAAGTCAAAAGCTTCATGGAATTTTTTAAAACCATAGCATTTACCCATAAAACCACCGAGTTGAAAGACATCGGTAAGCTTCACATTGGGGATGATGAACTGGAAAGTAGACTTTCCCACCTAAAAAAAAGCTTAAATCTTGATGAGCTTCTGTATATTTCTACATGCAACCGGGTAGAGTTTATGCTGATTTATGATCAAGATATTGACGAAGCTTTCAGAAGGAAATTCTTCAGTGCTTTCAATCCAAAATGGACTGAAGATGATATTTCGTGGGCTGCTAACCATTGCCACACATTTGAAGGAGAAAAATCGCTGCAGCATTTATTCTATGTCTCAAGCTCAATTGATTCTTTGGTTGTTGGCGAAAGAGAAATTATCACCCAAGTGCGTGAAGCTTATGAAAAATGCAATGAGCTAAAACTTACTGGCGACCGTTTTCGATTACTCGTCCGTTCGGCAATTGAAACGGCTAAATTGGTTTATACCCAAACTCAAATTGCGCAAAACCCTGTTTCTGTTGTATCGCTAGCTTATCGCAAGATGCGAGAAGTTGAATTTCAACATCCGCCTAAAATCTTGATTATTGGTGCTGGAAAAACCAACCAAACAATGGGGCAATACTTGAAAAAAGCTCCATTTGAATCGGTGACAGTTTTTAATCGAACAACCGAAAAAGCAAATGCGCTTGCGGAATTACTACAAGGCACAGGAAAACCCCTTGTAGAACTTCAAAATTCCTCAGAACCATTTGATATTCTAATTAGCTGTACAGGAGCTTCTCAACCCATTATCAATAATCGGCTTTACCGTAAGCTTATTGGTAATGATTTATCGGAAAAAGTGGTTGTGGATTTGGCTATCCCATCAGATTTTGAGCAGGAGGTTATCCGTAAAAACAATATCCGATACATAGGCATTGAAAGTTTAAAAAATGAGGCTCGCAAAAACCTAGAGCAGCGACAAAAGGAGCTTGAAGTTTGCAAGCGACTTATTGATGATAAAATCAAGGAGTTTGAGCAGTTATTGAGAGAACGAAAAGTGGAAATCTCAATGCGAGAAATTCCAAAAGTTGTAAAGGAGATTAGAGAACGCGCAGTAACTCAAGTATTCAATAAAGAACTTGACGCACTAGATCCAAAATCTAGAGAAGTGCTTGAGCAGATGATGGAATACATGGAAAAAAAGTACATAAGCGTTCCGATGAAAATGGCCAAAGAGATAATGCTGAAAGGATGAGTAGAAAGATTATAATTGGTTCGAGAGGAAGCGATTTAGCGCTTTGGCAGGCACATTATGTAGAAGCGGAACTTCAAAAACTTGGTCATGAGGTTGAAATAAAAATCATTAAAACTCAAGGTGATAAAATTCAGCACCTGAGCTTTGACAAGCTGGAAGGGAAAGGCTTTTTCACCAAAGAATTGGAAGAGAAACTACTTTCTGGTGATATTGATTTAGCTGTTCATTCGCACAAAGATTTACCTACAGAGCATCCTGAAGGATTGATTATCGCGGCTGTTTCTGAGCGAGAAGATCCAGCCGATCTTTTACTTATTGCAAAGGATAAGGTTGACAAATATCAGCCGCTGCATTTAATGGCAAAGCCCGTTGTTGGAACCTCCTCTGCCAGGAGGAAATCGCAGTTATTACTTCATCGGTCTGATGTTGAGTTAAAGGATTTAAGAGGAAACGTACCTACCAGAATCAATAAGCTGCGCGAAGGACAATATGATGCGATTATGTTGGCTGCTGCTGGCATTGTGAGATTGAAATTGGACTTGAGTGAGTTCTACACTTTACGCCTAGACCCTACCGAATTCATTCCTGCTCCAGCGCAAGGAGTTCTTGGTCTTCAGATTAGAGAAACGGATGCTGATTTGCATGAAATTCTGCAAAACCTGAATAACCCAGATGTTGTAAAGCAAATTGGCGTTGAACGCAGAATATTAAACTTGTTTGAAGGCGGTTGTCAAATGCCGCTTGGCGCATATTGCGTTTTTGAAGGTGGCGGATTTAAAGTGAAAGCTTGTGTTGCTGATTCTTGGGATTCTGAGGTTCGAATTGCAGAAAAAACTGGTGACGAAATTGAAGCTCTAGCGCAAGAAACAGTTGCTGCTCTCAGAGGTTGAAACGCTCGTTTTTCATATCGAGAAACCTATCTGAATCTAGTCTATTATTAAACTTCTTAAAGGATAATGAATGGGAAGTTCATTGCCAATCATTGATTGAAATTGAACCTGTCAATTTCAACATTGAGACTGAAACCGATTGGATTTTCATCTCTAGTTCAAACGGAGCAAGAATACTTCTAGAATCATATTATCCAACTATCAACACTAAAATTGGTGTTGTTGGAGCAGCAACTGGCAAAACCGTAAAGCAATTTGGTTTTGAACCCACTTTTATCGGGACACCTGGCGACATGGAAAAAGTTGGTGCAGCCTTCGCAAAAGTTTTAGGCCACGATTCTGTTTTGTTTGTTGGGGCTGATGGAGGCTCCGAAAAGCTAAGGAATTGTCTACATGCTAATCAGGTTTCTTTCGTTCCTATCTATTCTACCAAACTGCTGACAAACCAAGATTTACCGATTACGGATGTAGTTTATTTGACCAGCCCGTCTAACGCAGAAGCCTATCTCAGCGTGAATTCACTAATTGGAAAAACTGTAATTGTCATAGGAAATACTACAGCTGAGTTTCTTGAATTGAAAGGAATTGAAAATATCCTGATTCCAAAATCACCGAAGGAAGAAGATGTGGTTGAATTAATTAAGAGTTTGTAATTAACGCTCCTCTTCTACTTTTTGTACCACTCCACCAGAGACGATAAATTTCATCATATCAGCCGGTTTAACGTCTAGGACTTCAACATCTTCTTTCTTCACCACAAGTTGATTTCCCATTACTCCGTATGAAAATGGCAGGTAAACTGAAACGAAGCCCTCTCCTACTCCAAACTCTGACATATCAACTCTAGTTTGAAACCCAAAACGGTATTGAACGGGGTCTCTTTGCACTAAAACCTTTACAGGTTTGCCCATCTTATCCTCCTTACCAAAGAACACGGTAATTAGATCCTTAACCGCAAAGTATATCACCTTAACAAGCGGTGCTCGTTTCATAATTCCATCAAACCAATTAATAGCCGAAATACTGATGAATTTTGAAATGATGTAACCGAATAATGCCAGCCAAACAAATGCGATTATGAGCCCTAACCCAGGCACCTGAAATGGCACAATGGCCTCAACAATCGGGAGAAATAATTCGTCTGTCCAGTTGACGAACCAAACAACAATGAAAATGGTAACACCGATGGGCGTTAGGAATAATAATCCCTGGAAAAAATAGCTAGCCGCTTTACGAAAGAAGGTGGTCATGATAATTCTTCAAGTT